>CADAKR010000101.1 GCA_902788545.1 uncultured Coriobacteriaceae bacterium | reverse complement strand
CGGCGAACTGGCTCGGCAAGAGAGTAGAGGAGTTGGTAACGATGACCGTCTTCTCGGGGATGTGCTTTTGCAGTTCCTCGTAGAACTCGATCTTTTGCGCGGGCTCTTCTGCGACGGCCTCGACAACCAGGTCGGCATCGCCGAACGCCTCGTCCCAATCGCAGGTCAGCTTGATGCTGGCGCGTGCTGGCGCGACTTTTGCGATGAGCGCGTCGAGCTCCTCTGCCGTAGCGCCCTCGTCGGACAGGCCGCGTGCGCGCTTGGACGGATCGGCCTTCGTCGCCTCGAGCGTCGCAACGTAAATGCCCGCGAACCGGTCGAGCTTCGGGGCACAGCGTTCGATCGATCCCTCGCTGCGCAGCCAGATAGTCACATTGAAGCCGCAGTAAGCGCTCTGAAGCGCAATCTGGCTCCCCAGGACGCCACCACCTGCTACCGTCACGTTCTTGATGGTCATGTGCTCTCCTTCCAATTGGTTTGGACTACGAGCGCATTATCGCTTTATTGTTCAAAAAAGTCGACAATTAATTATCCGATTTAGCCGAGCGTGACGTCGAGAACCATCATCAACACGAAGCCCAAGGCGAAGGCGATGGTTCCCACATTGGTATGCGCGCCCTCCGACATCTCGGGAACGAGCTCCTCGACAACCACGTAGATCATGGCGCCGGCCGCGAATGAGAGGAGGTAGGGCATCGCCGGCACGACAGCGCTCGCCGCCAGGATCGTGATGGCGGCAGCAACCGGCTCCACTGCCCCCGACAACACCCCATACAGGAATGTCTTGCCCTTCGGCATGCCCTCGGCGCGCAGCGGCATGGACACGATGGCTCCTTCGGGGAAGTTTTGTATCGCGATGCCGAGCGCCAGCGCGAACGCCGCCGCCTGGCTTACGCCGGACCCGCCCGTCATCCAGTCCGCGAACACGACGCCCACCGCCATGCCTTCGGGAATGTTGTGGATGGTCACAGCCAGCACGAGCTTCGTCGTGCGCGGCAGCCCCGTCCTCGGCCCCTCTTCCTGCATGTCCATGTGCATATGCGGGGTGACGGTATCCAAGACGAGCAAGAAGCCCATGCCGACGAGGAACCCGATGGCGGCGGGAACGAACGCCAACGAGCCCAGCCCCGAGCTTTCCTCCAATGCGGGCTGGAGCAACCCCCAAAACGATGCAGCCACCATCACGCCCGCAGCAAACCCCGTAAGCGCTTTCTGGAGTTTTGCCGGCACCTGCTTGCGCAGGAAGAACACCATGGCGGCACCAAGTGACATTCCCAAGAAGGGAAGCATCACGCCCTGTGCTATCACTGCAACATCCACGCTTGGCTCCTTGAACCATACCCGCTGCAACCCGAATGATTGCAGCCACCGGCTCATGATAGCACTATTGTTAGCTATGGGTTACTTTTGAAGCACGGACATAAAACTACCGCAAATTCGCGAGGGCCTGCTTGATGCGGCTGAAGTGCAGGAAAATGCCCTGATCGGCTAGCTGCTCGATCTCGTCGAATGTGGCGAGCTTGCAGGCGACAGCCTCGGAATCCTGAAGCGTGATGTCGTCGACTGTGAAATCGAGTTGGAACCGGTAGATATCCACGATGTAGTTGTCGCCGCTGGCAAGGTCGACGTTCTCGTACGTGTAGATGCGCTCGAGGGGATAGTCCGCCACGTCGAGGCCGACCTCTTCGGCCAGCTCGCGCACGATGGCCTCCTGCGATGTCTCGCCCGCCGACACGCCGCCACCGGTCACTTCCCACCAGCCGGCAGCCCAATGCTTTTCCTGAGAGCGCTGCGTGATGAGGATGCGCCCCTGCTTGTCCTGGATGATCGCCAGCACATACAGCATGTACTGGCCCTCCCCCATGCGCGCGCCCTCGCGCGGCACGGTAAGCCCCGTGAAATTGCGGTCGCGATCGTATACGTCAATGAGCTCTTCCATGTCCCTGCCTTTCGCGTTCCGCCCACTATAGCACGCTTGCAACGCCATATGACCGGACCACGGCTGCCGCGGTCCTCGTCGAAACGATTCTTTGCGCAAACCGCCCTAACGAAACCGATGCCAGGACAATGCCTGGCATCGGGCCTTTCTTGAATTCGCCAATCAGGGCTGGCTATTGCGCCACGATGAGTTGAGCGCCGTGCGCATCGTAGTCGGCAAGGGCGACCGAGCGAATGGCGGGATCCTCGTACGTCGAGTAGTAGTACGTGTTTGTACGGCACGACACGCCGCCCGTGAAGATGGTCTTCTCGAAGGCGCCATCAGTCATGCGCGCCGCGCCGTCAATCATGGCCACGCCGGTCAGCGTGTGGAACAGGCGGCTGACGTTTTCCTCCTCGGTCGACTGCTGAGGATAGTGCGCGTTCAGGTACGCCACGCGCACGAACCGCGATGGCGAGTAGTAATCGCCCGGCAGGCCGCGCATGCCGCCGCCCGACCCATACGCCGAAAGCTCGGCGGTGCGCCAGTTCAGCGGACCGGGCACGTCGGGCGTCACGTTGATGTAGTTGCGCGCGTTTTCCGCATGCCAGGCAAACCCGGGCTGGTTGGTCAGCACGTCGAAGCCGTCATGGAACACCTGCATGCCCGCCTCGGTGTGCTCGACGACGATGGAACGGGTCGCATCGCCGATGATCCAATGCAGAAGCGACGAGGGGAACTTGTCGTTGATGGGCTTGTCGACGATCACCGCGCTGGCAAGCGCCTCTTCCACCTGGTCGACCGTCTCGAAATTGGCAACGACCCACAGCGGGAACTCGTACGCCGCGATATTGACCTTGCCCTCGACGGCCGCAGGTGCGTACTGGGCGTACCCGGGGAAGTTCAGGCCCGCAACCGCCAAACCCGCATCGTTGGCGCAGTCGAAGTACAGCGGCACGTCTTCTTGCACGATGCCCATGCCGATGACCGCGTGCTTAACCTGGGACACGGCCCCGAAAGGCGATTTGGGCGCATAGCCGGTGGGCGTGATCACCACCTTCTCGCCGTACGAGCAGCTCCAATCGAGATTGCGGCCGAAATACATGTTGCCATCACAGTCAACGAACCGAATTCCAGTGCACATGATGCGTCCTCTCCACGATTACCGACACGCGTTCATCATACCGCCAGTTTCGCACTTGTCGTACCATATAAATGACCAAGGAGGAGCATGTTCGGAGAATGTCACGCGCATATCGCCATGGACGGCGTGAACTACGCATCGGCCATGCAACGTCACGAGAACGGGCCCGATAAGGCGCACATCCGCGCCTGCTTCGAAGCGTATCGAGGTCGTGGCATCTCGTTTGTGCGCGATGGCGGCGACAAATGCGGCGTGTCGCTGGCGGCAAGAGCGATTGCGCCTGCATACGGCATCGATTACCGCTCGCCCGTCTTCGCCATTCACAAACAGGGCAACTACGGCTCAATCGTCGGTCGCGCGTTTTCCGATCTGCGCGAATACGCAGCGCTCGTCGATGAGGCCGCAGCACTTGGAGCTGATTTCGTCAAGATCATGACGACTGGCATCATGGACTTCAACGTGTTCGGGCGCATCACGCACCACGACCTTGAAGCCTCCGAGGTGGCAGAGATGGTGCACATCGCACACGATCACGGGCTGGCCGTCATGTCGCACACGAACGGCAAGCGCGCGGTTCTCGACGCCGTCGAGGCGGGCGTGGACAGCATCGAGCACGGCAACTACATCGACGACGACTGCATCGCCGCCCTCGCCGAATCGCAGACCTGTTTCGTGCCGACCGCGACCGTGGCACGCAACCTCATTGGAAGCGGCCTGTTCGACGACGAAGTGCTTGCGCGCATCGCCGATGCGTCGCTGGGCGCCATCGCTGCGGCGGTCGAAGCCGGATGCTTGGTGGCCATTGGCAGCGACGCCGGCGCCGTCGGCGTGACACACGGTCAAGGCGCCTGCGACGAATACGCCTGTTTCGCCGATGCGGTAGCCGACCATGCGCTGCTCGACGCCCGCCTGGCCCAAGGCGAGGCCTTCATCCGCACGACGTTCAAACGCAAGTAAAGGGGCGCTATGGAACCGAACTACAAAGATATGGTGACGCACGACTCGTCGGGATTCGTGGTGCTGGCAGATTACGTGCCGAGCATCATCCAGGAAATCCGCTATTACTCGACGTACAACTTCATCGGCGATCGCATCGACGGCTACGAGGAGCCTTGCGCCCTTTTGACCGTGGAGGCGGCGCGGGCGTTGAAATCCGTCAGCGGCGAGCTGGCTTCTCAGGGCTTCCGCCTGAAAGTCTTCGACGCGTATCGTCCAGCTGCTGCGGTAAAGCACTTCGTGCAATGGAGCGTCGACGACCTCGACCTGCGCATGAAGCCCTTCTTCTACCCCGACCTCGACAAAGCCGAGCTGTTCCAGCGAGGCTACATTGCCAGCAAGTCCAGCCACAGCCGCGGCAGCACCGTCGACCTGACACTGCTCGACATGCGAACCGGCAAGGAAGTGGATATGGGCAGCCCCTTCGACCTGTTCAGCGAGGTGTCACATCCGGATTACCGCGGCATCACCGACGAGCAGTACGTCAACCGCATGTACCTGCGAGACGCCATGGTGCGCAACGGCTTTACGCCGATATTCTGCGAATGGTGGCACTTCACGCTGGCTGACGAGCCCTACCCCGAGACGTATTTCGAGTTCCCCGTTTCCGCCCAGTACCTACGCCAATCATGACCGGGCGACCACGCCGGCGATGAACGCATCGACGCGGTCGTGGACGTGATCTCTGACCTCGCCCTGGAAACTGTGGCCTGCGCCCTCGAAGACCTCGTAATCGACGTTGGCGTACACTTCGGCGGCACGATCGGTGTAGCGCTTTGGCTCGAACCAGTCGGCTGTGCCCTGGAACATAAGCACGGGGCCCTTGTAGTCCCCGATATGCTCGTAGAAATCGTATTCGATGGCATCGACGGCGTATATGTGCCCGAGCTCCAACCACAGGCTGTACGTTTCTGGCGCGTTTTCGGGAGTCCCGAACATGTCGACCGCCAAACCGTGGATGACGAATGCCGGGTACAGCAAGATGAGCCCGGCCACATCGTCGGGCCGCTCGGCGGCGACCATGGCGCTGACCGCGCCGCCTTGGCTTTGCCCGAACAAGAACACGTTGCGCTCGTCAACTTCGGGAAGCGCGGCGATGACGTCGAGGACGGCGGACAGGTCGGCTGCCTCGGTCTTGATGGAGCTTTCGGTGGTCTTGCCAGTCGAGCGCGACTCGTTTGAGCCCCCGCAGAAATCGAAGGCATAGCCGATGTAACCGCGCGAAGCCATCTCGCGGGCGTACTTGCCGCTGTTCTCGTGCGTGCCGCCCAGGATGTGCGAGCAGATCACGGCGGGCAGGGGCGCGTCGGCGCATGCGCCTTCCGGCACGTACAGCACGCCGTAGATGTGCATGTCGCCACGCTGCACCCACAACTCGCGCTCTGTGAACCGCTTGCCCAATTTGCCTCCTCGATGCATTTTGCCTGCCAGCCGCCGACGCCGTGGCCTGCGGCTGCTTGCTCCATTATAGGTGCGCGATCATCGCCAGCGAAAGGGACAGGTATGCCATGTCGGCCGGATTGTCGAAATCAATCCGCGTCAGCTCCTCGATTCGCGCCAGCCGGTGCAAAAGCGTCGAGCGCGCCACGAACAGGTCGCGCGCCGCCGTCGAGGCGTTGTAGCGGAGCCGGATGAACGTTGACAACGTGAGCAGCAGATCCGTTCCATGCGCCTCGTCATAGCGCAGAAGCTCCGTCACCGCCGGATGGCATGTGTATTCCGGGGGAACGTTGCCTACCGCCTGCGCCACCAGCCACGGAAACACGTAGTCATCGAATCGGT
>CADAKR010000100.1 GCA_902788545.1 uncultured Coriobacteriaceae bacterium | reverse complement strand
AAACTAAACATCCGATTCCTTGTGCGCGCGGATGAAAACGGGCGCTCGCGATGGGCTGGGCGGGGCCTCCCGCCGGGCCGGGCTGCCGGGCTGCTGTGGGCGGGTTTTCCTCTCCTGTCCCCGAAAACCCACACACGATGGGGCGGGCGGACAAGCTGCCGGACTGGCGAGTAAGCGTCGTTGCGCCGTTCGTGTGGCTTGTTCGTATGTTTCAAGGCCGTTGTCCCAGCGCAGCGGCCCTTCTTCTATAATGTCAACTTCGGACATTCACAAACGCGAAGGAGGTGCGCATGTCGAAATTGCACATCATGGACACGACGATCCGCGATGGCCAACAATCGCTTTGGGCCACGCGTATGTCCATTGGCGACATGCTGCCCATCCTGCCCGCCATGGATCAGGTGGGATACTGGGCCATCGAGGCGTGGGGTGGTGCGACGTTCGACACCTGCCTGCGCTTCCTCGACGAGAATCCGTGGGAACGCCTGCGTTCTATCAAGGCACAGGCGCCGAATACGCCGCTGTCCATGCTTTCGCGTGGCCAGAACCTCATCGGCTACAAGCATTACTCGCAAGAAATCGTGCACCGCTTCATCCACGCGGCCAAGCGCAACGGCGTCGACGTGTTCCGCGTGTTCGACGCGCTGAATGATATCCGCAACGTCATCGACAACGCCGAGGCCATCCGCGAGTGCGGCGGCCACTTCGAGCCGGCCATTTCGTACACCATCTCGCCCGTTCACACGCTCGACAGTTACCTTGAATACGGTCAGCAGCTGAAGGAGCTCGGCGCCGACACCATTGCTATCAAGGACATGGCGGGCCTGCTCACGCCCTACCGCGCCGAGCGCATCGTGAAGGCGTTCAACGCGGAAATCGGCGTGCCGGTGCACCTCCATTGCCACTATGTCGGCGGCATGGCCCCGGCCAATATCCTGAAGGGCGCCGAGGCGGGCGCGGCCATCGCCGACACGGCACATGCGCCGCTTGCGTTCGGCAACTCGCAACCCGCGGTCGAGATGATCGTTGCCGCTCTTCGCGAGAGCTCGTACGATACGGGCCTCGACTTGGACCTGCTGTTCGAGATTTCCGAATACTGGGAAACCGTGCGCAAGCGCGGCCATTACAAGCGCGGCGTCTCGTCGCTCATTCACATGCAGGTGTATTCGCACCAGGTGCCGGGTGGCATGATGTCGAACCTCGTGGCGCAGCTTGCCGTGCAAAACGCCGAAGACCGCCTGCCCGAGGTCATGGCGGAAATTCCGAAAGTCCGCGCCGAAGTCGGCTATCCGCCGCTCGTCACGCCCATGTCGCAAATCGTCGGCACGCAAGCCGTCATGAACGTGCTGACCGGTCGCCGTTGGGGTCTCGTCTCTCGCGAGATGAAGGACTACCTGTGCGGTTATTACGGCAAGGCGCCCGGCCCCATCGACAAGGAAATCATGGCGAAGGTCACGGGCGATGCCGAGGTTCTGGCGCCCGATGTGGCGCCGGGTTCGCTCGTCACCACGACCTACGATGAAGTTGCCGCCGAGATCGGCGATTTGGCGCAGTCGGAAGAGGACGTCCTGATGTACGCCATGTTCCCGAACGAGGCGCGCACATACCTGAGCAAACACCGCACGTCGGAGAAGGTCGATTTCCTCTTGGCCGAGGAATCGAGCAACACCAAGGAGGACGATTACGTGGATATCAACCAGATTCGCGAGCTGACCCGCATCGCACAGGAAAGCGGCGTGGGCGAAATCACCGTCGAGGAAGAGGGCATTCGCGTCAGCGTGCGCATGCCGGGCGCTATGCCCGCATACGTCGCTCCCGCAGCCGCTGCCCCGGCCGCCGTGCCCGTTGCGTCATCCGAGGCTGCGCCTGCGCCTGCCGCTGCTCCTGCCGAGCCGGAAGGCAACCGTCCGGCCAACTGGGTGCCTGTGAAGGCGCCGATGGTCGGCACGTACTACGAGGCCCCTGCGCCCGGCGAGCCTCCGTTCGTGCAGGTCGGCGACGAAGTTGCCGCCGGTCAAACGCTGTGTATCGTCGAGGCGATGAAGCTCATGAACGAGATCGCCGCCGAGGAAGTTGGCACGGTGCGCGAGGTGTGCCTCGAAGACGCCACGCCGGTCGAGTACGGCACGGTGCTGTTCTACGTCGAACCGCACGGCGCCGCCCAGCCCGCCCCGGAGACGGCCTAGCAAAAAGCCAAAAGGGGATACTCCCCTTTTGGTTCCTTTTAGCCCTAAGCGGCAACACGAGGAGGATGCGCTTGTTTGAAAAGATTCTCATAGCCAATCGCGGCGAGGTGGCGTTGCGCGTCATGCGCGCTGCCCGCGAGCTGGGCGTGAAGACGGTCGCCGTGTATTCCACGGAGGACGCCGACACGTATCCGGTGCGCTATGCCGATGAAGCGGTGTGCATCGGGCCCGCTCAGGCCACGAAATCGTACCTCGTCATTTCCAACATCATCGCCGCTGCGAAGACGACGGGCGCACAGGCCATCCATCCCGGTTACGGGTTCTTGGCCGAAAACGCAGACTTCGCCCGCGCATGCGTCGACAACGACCTCGTGTTCATCGGCCCCTCGGCCGACTGCATCGAGAAGATGGGCGACAAGTCCACGGCGCGCGACACCATGAAGGCGTGCGGCGTTCCCACGGTGCCCGGTTCCGACGGCATCGTCGACACGGTCGAGGAAGCGCGCGCGTTCGCCGATAGCGTGGGTTACCCGGTGCTCATCAAGGCAACGGCTGGCGGCGGTGGCAAGGGCATGCGCGAGGTGCACGACCCGGCCGATCTGGAAGCGCAGTACAAGGCCGCCCGCACCGAGGCCGGCGCTGCGTTCGCCAACGACGGCGTGTACCTTGAAAAACTCGTGTTGCGTCCGCGCCATGTCGAGGTGCAGGTGCTCGGCGACGACTTCGGCAACCGCGTGGCGCTGTGCGAGCGCGACTGCTCGGTTCAGCGCCGCCATCAAAAGCTCATCGAAGAAGCTCCCTCGCCGGCGCTTTCCGAGGACTTGCGTCGCGCGATGAGCGTGGCCGCCGTGAAGGCCGTGCGTGCGGTCGATTACCGTTCTGCCGGCACGGTCGAGTTCCTGCTCGCACCCGACGGCAAGTTCTACTTCATGGAAATGAACACGCGCGTGCAGGTGGAGCATCCGGTTACCGAGCAGATCACCGGCACTGACATCATCAAGGAACAGATTCGCATCGCAGCCGGCGAGCCCATGAGCTGTGCCGAGCGGGCGCCGTTCACGCCGTTCGGGCACGCCATCGAGTTCCGCATCAACGCAGAAGACCCCGATGCCGGGTTCCGCCCGTGCCCCGGCACCATCACGCGCTTCGAGGCCCCGTCGGGCCCCGGCGTGCGCGTCGAGGCGTATGTGCGCACCGGTTCGCGCATCTCGCCGTATTACGACTCGCTCGTGGCGAAACTCATCGTGTCTGGCCAGGACCGTGCCGAAGCGCTGGCACGTGGCCGTCGCGCGCTCGACGAGTTCGTAATCGAGGGCATACAGACAACCATTCCGTTCCACCGGCGCGTGCTCGAAAACGAGGTGTTCTGCGCCGGCGAAGCGACCACGGATTTCATCGAGACTCAGATGGGAGACTTGCTATGACAGATCTGAACATCGACGGTATGGCCATTGCGCCCGGCGTGGTGGAGACCATCATCTCGTTGGCTGCGCGCGACGTCGACGGCGTTGCCAGCGTGGGCGATCCCACGACCAGCGGCATCATGACGTTCATCGGCGGCGGTAAGCCCTCGACGCAGGGCATCGAAGTCGAGAAAGACGAAAACGATGCGCTGCACATCACGATCAGCCTTCACGTGAAGAGCGGCTACGTGCTGCCCGATTTGGCCGCCAATGTGCGCCAAGCCATTGCCGACGCGGTGAATACGCAGGTCGGAGTGCAGGTTTCCGCTGTTGACGTGTTCATCGACGGCATCCAGTTCGAATACTAGGAACGTCATGGCAAGCAAGAGCAAGAAGCATGAGCGCCGCCGTGCGCGTGAAGACGCGTTGTCGCTGCTGTATTCCAGCGACATCATGGAGTCCGATCCCATCGCGCTGATCGAGGCAGGCGAATTCCCCGAAGACATCGAGCTGGGCGAATACGCCGAGTCGCTCGTGCGCGGCGTGGTCGAGCACCGCGACGACATCGATGCGCGCTTGGCTGCCACGTCCGAGAACTGGGCTGTCGATCGCATGCCGGTCGTCGACCGCGCGTTGCTGCGTTTGGCGGTGTATGAAATGGTGTACGTCGACGACGTGCCTGTTTCGGTTGCCATCAACGAGGCGGTCGAGCTCGCGAAGGTGTACGGCGGGGAAGACGAGTCGTCGAGGTTCGTGAACGGCGTGCTCGGCCGCATCGCCCGCACCATGGAAGGGGCGGATTCCGATGGAGAATAGCGGCCAGCAGGTCGAAGCCAACGAATCGGCGGAACAGCTGAGCGAATTTGCAGCCGTGAAGGCGCGGCTCGAGGAGATTGCGCGCGCGGTCGACGACGAGAACCTGCCGCTCGACGATGCGCTCGATTTGTACGAAGAAGCGGTCAAGCTGGGGTTGAAAGCCAGCAGCCTGCTCGAGGTCGGCATCGTGGTGGAAGAAGAGCCTCCCGCCGACGAAGCGAGCGAAGGCTCTGCAGAGGGCAGTGCGGCCGAAGGTTCAGCAGGCGGCAATCCGGCCGAAAGCCCTGTCGATGACCACGAGGGCGCGTCCATGGCGCCCGGCTCGTCGCAGGCGGACAATGGCAACGCCCCGATCAATTCAACTATTATTTCTCAGTAAGGCCTGATTTTCATGGACCGCATTCTCGACGCCATATCGTCGCCTGCCGATTTGAAGCCGCTCACCGAAGAGGAGCTTTCCATCCTCGCGCACGAGATTCGCACGCAGATCGTCGTCACCACGTCGAAGACGGGCGGCCATGTGGCGCCGTCGCTCGGCGCAGTCGAAATCATCTTGGCTGTGCACTCGCTCATCAATTCCCCGCGCGACAAGTTCGTGTTCGATGTGGGGCACCAGGCGTATGCCCATAAGCTGGTCACGGGTCGTCGCGATGCCTTCGACCAGCTGCGTCAAGCTGGCGGCATCTCGGGCTTCCCGCGTCCCGACGAAAACTCGCACGACGTGCATCCGTCGGGCCATGCCTCCGACTCGTTGTCGGTGGCGCTCGGTTTGGCGAAGGCGCGCGAGCTGCGCGGTACCGACGAGAAGATCGTGGCGCTCATCGGCGACGCGTCGATTTCGGGTGGGATGGCTTTCGAGGCTATCAACCTTATCGGCCAGCTGCAGCTTCCTATCGTCATCATCCTGAACGACAACGAGATGTCCATCTCGCG
>CADAKR010000099.1 GCA_902788545.1 uncultured Coriobacteriaceae bacterium | reverse complement strand
TTTGCTGCGGGATGTACGTACATCCCGCAGCAAAGGTGCATCATTTTGCATGGAGTGCCAACTCGTAGGCGTTGTTTTTGGGAATGCCGAACTCTTCGACGAGTTGCCGGGTGATTTCCTTGGGGCGTTTGCCGGCGGCGACGAGTTCGCGGGCGCGGGTGGCGGCATCGGCGGTAGCCGCGGCGGCTTCGGCTTCGCGTTCGGCTTCGCACGGGCCGTCGATGACGATGGCGATCTCGCCTTTCACGGTTTCGCGCTGGGCGAACTCTTCTGAAACCTGAGGGGCAGGACCGCGCACGACTTCCTCGTGTAGCTTTGTGAGCTCGCGGCAGACTGCCACGCCGCGCAAGGGCAGCGTTTCGGCGATAACGCGCAGCGCGCCAACCAGGCGGTTGGGGCTTTCGTAGAAGATGAGCGCGGCCTGCAGCGGTTTCAGTTGGTTTAGCAGCTGCCTGCGTGCGGCGTCTTTTCGTGGGAAGAAACCGCCGAAGTAGAAAGACTGGTCGATGCAGCCGCTGGCAACGTAGGCTGTGGCCACCGCCGTGGGGCCGGGCAGCACTTCCACCGGCACGCCAGCAGCACGAGCAGTGCGCACGAGACGCATGCCGGGGTCGGAAACACCGGGCATGCCAGCGTCGGTGCAGTAGGCGATGACTTCGCCGGCGATGATGCGCGCAACGATTTCGGCCGCGCGCTCGCCGATGACGTTCTCGTCGAGGCGTTCGAGCCTCTTCCCCTCCACGCCAAGCGCAACGAGCAGCTTTCCCGTTACGCGCGTGTCCTCGGCGCAGATCGTGTCGGCAGCGCGCAAAGCATCGAGTGCGCGTTGCGTCATGTCGCCGAGGTTTCCCAGCGGCGTCGGGCATATGACAAGCTTACCGGCCATTCTTCATCCCTCATGCCAAATGTTTTGCCCGCAGCCAAACGTTTGGCTGCGGGCAAAACGTATTACTGGTTTTCCATGTTGGCCTTGGCGACCGAGATCATGAGCTTGATGCGGTTGAGCTGGTTCACCTCGGAAGCGCCGGGGTCGTAGTCGACGGCGACGATGTTGCTTTCCGGGTACTGGCGGCGCAGCTCCTTGATGACCGCCTTGCCCACGACGTGGTTCGGCAGACATGCGAACGGCTGAGCGCATACGATGTTAGGCGTGCCGGTGCGGATGAGCTCGATCATCTCGGCTGTCAGCAGCCAGCCCTCCCCCATCGAATTGCAGGTGGAAAGCACTTCCTCGGCGTATTCGCCCAGCGTGAAGATGTCGGTCGGCGCCTCGAAGCGCTTCGATTCCTCGAGCGCGCGGATGAACGGCTTGCGCATGGTGGAAAGCAGCTTCAGGATGCCGCGCGCGCCGATTGCACCCTTGGTCGAGCGGCCGAGCGGGTCCTTCTGGAAAATGCGTCCGACGATGCCGAACAGGAAGAACTCGACGAGGCCGGGCACGACCGCCTCGCAGCCTTCGCGCTCGATCACGTCGACGACCTGGTTGTTTGCCGTGGGATGGAACTTCACGAGGATCTCACCGACCACGCCAACACGCGGTTTGGTGCCCTCGTTCAGCAGCGGCAGCTCGTCGAAGTCCTTGACGATCAACTGCACCGTCTTGGCGAACTTGCGGCGGTTGGTGCCGTCGTGGATCTCCTTGCGGCAGATGTCCATCCAGTAATCGAACAGCTTCTGCGCCGAACCCGGCACCGCCTCGTACGGGCGCGTGCGATACAGCGCCATCATCAGCAGGTCGCCGTAAGTGAGCGCGTAAACCGCCTGCTTCAGCATCGGCAACGTGATTTCCCAGCCGGAGTTGTGCTCGTCGAGGCCGCTTTGCAGCGCCAGGCTGATGACTGGTATATGGCCGAGGCCCGCGGCCTTGAGCGCCTTGCGGATGAGCGCGATGTAGTTGGTGGCACGGCACCCGCCGCCCGTCTGCGTGATGAGCACGGCCAGATGGTCGGTGTCGTAGCGCCCCGAGGTGACGGCCTCCATGATCTGGCCCGTGACCAGGATGGACGGGTAGCAAATATCGTTGTTGACGTACTTCAGGCCCGCATCGACCGCGCCATGGTCGACGGCGGGGAGCAGCTCGATGTTGTAGCCGAACGAATGGAACACGGGCACGAGCAGCTCGAAGTGGTACGGGGCCATCTGCGGCGCCAGGATGGTGTAGCCGGCGTCGCGCATCTCCTTGGTGAACTCGACGCGCGGGAATTCGGTGGAGATCTTCTCCTCGATTGAGGGCTCGGTCTTCGCCACTGGGCTTTCGGTGGAAATCTTTTCCTCAACCGACGGAACGACGTTCGGCTCGGTTTCCACCGTGGGCGAAGGAGCCTTTTCCTCCTCTTTCTGCACTTCGGCGAGCGGGTTGAAACGCACCTGCGGCAGCTCTTCGTTGACCTGGTCGCGCAAGGCGGCAAGCAAGCTGCGCACGCGGATGCGGGCGGCACCGAGGTTCGAGACCTCGTCAATCTTCAGCACGGTGTAGACCTTGCCGGCAGCCTCGAGGATTTCCTGCACCTGGTCGGTGGTCAGGGCATCCAGGCCGCAACCGAAGCTGTTCAGCTGGATGAGGTCGAGGTCCTTGCGCTGGGTGGCAACCTTGGCCGCCGCGTACAGGCGCGTGTGGTACATCCACTGGTCGACGACGCGGATGGGGCGCTCGAGCGTGCCGAGGTGCGCGATGGAATCCTCAGTGAGCACCGCCAGGCCGAAGCCGACGAGCAGCTCGGGGATGGCGTGGTTGATTTCCGGGTCGTTGTGATAGGGACGGCCCGCCAACACGATGCCGTGGGTGCCCGTCTTCTGCATCCAGGAAAGGGTCTCTTCGCCCTTCTTGCGCATGTCGGCCTTGAACTTGGCGTCTTCGGCCCATGCGGCTTCGACCGCCTCGTCGATTTCTGTGCGCGAAGGGCATGGCGCATACTTGCCGATAATCTGCTGGAAGTTGTCGCACAATTCGTAATGAAGGCGCTTCTTCAGGTGGTCTTTCTTGTCGTACGGAAGCCATGGGTTGAGGAACGCAGGCGCATCCGGGGCGCGAAGCTCGTCGACGTTGAGGCGCAAAGCCTCGCTATAGCTGGCGACGATCGGGCAGTTGTAATGGTTGCCGGCGCCTTCGTCCTCTTGCCTTTCCCACTTCGCGCAAGGCATCCAGATGAAATCCGGATGCTTGTCGAGAAGGTTCATGACATGTCCGTGAGACAGTTTCGCCGGATAGCAGACAGACTCCGACGGCATTGACTCGATACCCGCTTCGTAGGTCTTCTTCGTCGACGGGTCGGACAGGATGACGCGGAAGCCGAGCTTGGTGAAGAACGTGAACCAGAACGGGTAGTTCTCGTACATGTTCAGCGCGCGCGGGATGCCGACCGAACCGCGCGGGGCATCCTCGGGAGCGAGCGGCTCGTAGTCGAACAGGCGATGCGCCTTGTAATCGAAGAGGTTGGGCACGTCGGCCTTCTCGTCGACGACGCCGGCGCCCTTCTCGCAGCGATTGCCCGTGATGAAGCGGCGATTCTTGCCATCGGGGCCTTTCCCGAAATCGTTGATCGTCAAAAGGCAATGGTTGGAGCACTTCTGGCAGCGCACCGTGCGATGCGTCGGGGCCAGCGCATCGAGCTCGGCCGCCGAAAGCAGCATGGTGGAACCGCCTGCGAACCGGTCGCGGGCGAGCAGGGCCGCACCATACGCGCCCATGTTGCCGGCGATGTTCGGGCGCACGGCATTCACACCCGCAAGCTGCTCGAACGAACGCAGCACGGCGTCGTTGAGGAACGTGCCGCCTTGTACGATGACATGTTCGCCCACGTCGTGCGGATCGCGAATCTTGATGACTTTGAACAGGGCGTTCTTGATAACCGAGAGCGCCAAGCCTGCGGCGATGTCTCCGACGGTGGCGCCTTCCTTTTGCGCCTGCTTCACGCGGCTGTTCATGAACACGGTGCAGCGACTGCCCAGATCGACCGGGTGCTCGGCCGCGATGGCGGTGGCCGCGAACTCGGACACGTCGAGGCCCAAGCCGCTGGCGAAGCTCTCGATGAAGCTGCCGCAGCCCGAGCTGCACGCCTCGTTCAGCATGATGTGGTCGATGACGCCGTCCTTCACGCGCAAACACTTCATGTCCTGGCCGCCGATGTCGAGGATGAACTCGACGTCGGGCAACATCTCGCGTGCGCCGCGCAGATGCGCGACGGTCTCGATTTCGCCGGAGTCGACCTGCAGCGCTTGGAGAAGCAGACCCTCGCCGTAGCCGGTCACGGTGGCGTGGCCGATTTCGACGCCTTCGGGCATGGCGGCATACAGCTCCTTGAGCGCCGTGCGCGCGCAGCCGAGCACATCGCCTTTGTTCGAAACGTAATGCGACCACAGGATCTTGCCGTCTTCGCTGATGAGCACGGCCTTGAACGTGGTGGAGCCGGCGTCGATGCCGAGGTAGGCTGTGCCCTGGTACTCGGCGAGGTCAGCGGTTTCGACCTTCTCGGCATCGTGGCGGCTCTTGAACTCGTCGTAATCGCTTTCGCTGGCGAACAGCGGTTCAAGGCGCGTGACCTCGGAGCCCTGCACGTCGCCCAGGTTTTTCAGGCGAACGATGACGTCGTCGAGCTTCTCCACCTTGACGGTCTCGCTCTTCGCGCCTGCCGTGGCGCAACCGCTGGCCACGAACAGGTGGGCGTTTTCGGGGACGATGATGTGCTCGTCGTCGAGCTCGAGCGTTTCATAGAAGCGCTTGCGCAGCTCGGGAAGGTACTGCAGCGGCCCGCCGAGGAACGCGATGTGGCCGCGAATGGGGCGGCCGCATGCCAGGCCGCTGATGGTCTGCGTGACGACCGACTGGAAAATGGAAGCCGCGATGTCTTCCTTGCGCGCGCCTTCGTTGAGCAGGGGCTGCACGTCGGTCTTCGCGAACACGCCGCATCGGCTGGCAATGGGGTAAATGGTGGTATGGTTGGCCGCCAGCTCGTTGAGCCCGCCGGCGTCGGTGTTGAGCAGGGCCGCCATCTGGTCGATGAAAGCGCCGGTTCCGCCAGCGCACGTGCCGTTCATGCGCTGCTCGATGGAGCGGCCGAAATAGATGATCTTGGCATCCTCGCCGCCAAGCTCGATGGCGACGTCGGTTTTGGGAATGAAGGTTTCCACCGCCGTCTTGCTGGCGATGACCTCTTGGACGAACTCGACGCCGAGCCACTTGGCCAGAAGCAGGCCGCCCGACCCGGTGATGGCGATGGTCATGGGAACGTCGCCGTAACCCGCATCTGATGCCGCTTGCATGACCTGGCCGATCGTCGCGCGCACGTCGGAATGGTGACGCTCGTAGATCGACCAGACCACATGGTCGGACTCGTCGAGGATGGCGAGTTTTACCGTTGTGGAACCGACATCGACGCCTGCGCGCAACGAAACGCCCGCCGGAGCCTTGGCCACCAACGCCTCGCGCTCTTCCTCTGACAAGATCTCGA
>CADAKR010000098.1 GCA_902788545.1 uncultured Coriobacteriaceae bacterium | reverse complement strand
AATCCACATGGATGGACTGGTGTTCCGTCACTCTGGTTGTGATGACAGCATTGACCTCATAACGCTTTTCACTGCAAGTGAATACATTGCCATTCATGACGCACTCGTTCAGGTGCGGGCAGGAAAGGCACTTTTTCGGCAGGTGTTTACTGTATTCGTCCGGTTCATGCGGAATCGCCATATGAGAGCCCGGGTGACCTTTCTGGCCGCCCTGCTTCCTGCCGGCTTTCTGGCGAAGACTCTTCGGATTCGGTTTGTTAAAGCCATCACTTGACGGCGGTTTGGAACTATTCTGCGAATTCTGGTTTAGCTGGCGCTGGAGTTCCCGGATGGTTTCCTGCAGCTCCTTGATCGTTTCATTCAAGGCCGCGTTGGACTCTGTAAGCGTTCGGACGAGAGCGGTAAGATCGGCGACCTGTTTCGTAAGGCTTTCGATCATCATATCCTTATCCATTGAACTGCTCCTTTCCGGAAGCGGTATCCATAAGGATATCACATGCCTTTTTCATTGAACGGCGACAGGATATGTTATCTCTCTCTGCAATGGAAAGCTGATTGCGCAGTTCTGCTATAAGGGCATCCTTCTGCGCTATTGCTGCAAGAGCCTGCTCATACAGGGGCCTATAGTCTGTATCACTATGGGAAGGAATGGCAGTATCTGCTTTTGCCCGATTACCTGTCGGGACAACATCGCCTGTAGCAGGGTCGATACGTCCAATCAGCTTGCGGTGGGAACGGGGCTGCTTCAGCTCCTTATCCCAGTAGGAAACAGACTCGTAGACATATGTTATGTTCCGCGCTTTATTATGAACCTTTACAATAGCCATGAATCCATCTCCTTAATAGTGTTACCGTTTTATATATTGTATCACTATAATGAAGATAACTCAAGCTAATTGTATCACTATTATGTAAAACTATGGCGATGCAGAAGGTTCTGAACAGTTACTCTGGAAGATCTTTATGAAGCGTACCTGAACGGCACTGCTGTTGAGGATATCGCCGAAGGGGTGATCGAATTCGCGAAGGAGAACAACAGGGCCGTGATCCCCAACGGGATCGACGTCGTTGATTATGAGAGCGCAAGAAAGCACCTCGGGCTGATGGTCATCGGGGCAGAAGAGAACAGGGAGTACTTGGAAACGCTTGTCCATGAGGTCATCGAAGGACTGGCACTTGTGCCGATCGTTTTTATTAATGATGAGAGTAGTACCGGATGCATCAAGATCAAGAAGGAGCTTCTTATGGCCTGGGAGGTAACAGCCCAGGAGGTGATGGAAGAGGCAAAACAGAATTCTGCGAGGGTCATGCCGCCCACGTTCCAGCTGATGAGTGACATCCTCAGGGAGAATTCCAATCTGGACCTGGATGACCTCTGCGTGCCGGAAGAAGCCGAGCTGTTTGTTGTGAGCAACAGGTACTTTGTGTGCGGTGCTTCCGTCGCGTTCTACCCCGGGTTTCTTGAAAGCATCGGGAAGGCGCTCGGAACGGACTTTTACATCCTGCCCAGCTCGATCAATGAGCTGATCCTTCTCAGGGACCTTGGGCAGAACCCTTTGGAGTTGTTGCAGATCGTAAAGACCGTGAACAGGACCCAGCTGCAGCCGGAAGAAGTGCTGGCAGACGCCGTGTTCTATTACAGCAGGAGCGGAGGTTTCCGCAAGATGCGGTCGGCCGAGGAAGTCGACCCCATGGCCTCGATGGGCAACATGGGCGACATCATGCTCGTGTTCGCATGCGGCCTGATGGTTGCGCTCGTCGTTGCGTGGAATGTCGACCTGGGCAAGTTCACGCAGGTTGAAATGGACCAGTCAACCGAAGTGGACGACGTCGAGCAAATCACCGAAATGCTCTACGGCGAGGGTAATGCTTTCATCGAGAAGGGCACTGTGTACCAAGACCCCACCACAGGCAAGTATTACCTGGTCGAAGAAGGTGCTTCGAACGGCACGTCGGCCACGGTTTCGTCGGATGAGTCGTCCGCATCTGCGGGGTCGGCTTCCGCTGGTTCTGCAGGGTCGGCTTCTGCGGGATCTGCGGCTAGCGGAGGTAGGGGCGCGTAGCTTATGCATCTTTCGGCGACAACACGATCGACTTTGGTGAAGGTATTCCGCGTCCTTCTGGTGTTCACGCTTGTGTTCTGGACGTCATTCCGCATCGAGATGATTGCCTTTGCCGCCGATGAAACCCCGCCTACCACTGAAAATCCCGATGCTGACGAGCCTGGCGCGGGCGACGAACCCGGTACCGGCGATAATCCCGGCACGGGCGACAACCCCGGCACCGGCGACAACCCCGGCACCGGCGACAACCCCGGTACAGGCGACAATCCTGGCACGGGTGACGACCCCGGCACCGGCGAATCCGGTGGCGGTTCCGGTGATAACCCCGGTGGCGGCACGGAAAAGACAACCACGTACAAGAAGCTCGAGATTCACATTCAAACAGAGGGGTCGTATCCCGGAAACCAGGGCGAGCTGATCAGCGACACCGACAGCGGTCAGCGCACGACGCCGAAAATCGACACCGTGAAGGGCGAGTTGAAGTTTTTGCCCGTCATCGAGAAGACAGACGGCGCTCGCGTCGATGCGAGCGGCTTGGTCGAATGGCGGGTCGAAAGCGGCGCCGCTGCGGCAGACCTCATTGACGGCAGCAACGGCAAGACGAACGTCCTGAAAGCGAAGGGCGAAACGGACGAGGAAGTAACCGTCGTATGCAAGCTGAAGCCAAGCGCTTTCTCTCAGTTCGACCTTCCTTCCGATAGGACGATCGAAGTGTCGTTCCGCGTCAACGTCATCGAGCAAGCGGGCGCTTACATCGACAGCATCCTTCTGTTCGACGCCACCGGCAAGGAATATTCCGGCGGCGAGACTCTCATGCTCGATCTGCAGGACGGCAAGGAGCTCACGCATCAGTTCGCCGCCCAGCTGACGATTCGCGATCCGAGTGCGGGCCAGTCGACACACACGGTCACCACGAACAACACCAGCGGCCTCAGCGATCACGACAAGGCGCTTGTCGACAGCCTGGTATGGTCGGTTTCCGACAAAGAGGACTCGTCGATAGACAACAAGGGCCTGTTCAAAACGTCCACCAAGCTGGAAACGCAGGTCATGTGCACATCGAATAGGGGTCACGCCTCGGGTTCGGTGTCCGTTGCGATAACCGTCAACACCGGCGTCGATGCCGACGTGCAGGGCGCTTCGCATCCGCAGGACACGCTGCTCGTCATCGTGCCGTCCGATGTCGTGAAGACGGCTGGCGAAACGCCCGATGCGACAACCGACAGCGATGATGCGGCAAGTCAGGGCAGCTCCGATCCCCAGATGGAAGCTTCCGCAGACGATTCTTCCAGCGCCTCGAGCAAAGCCTCCGATCCGGGCGGCGAGGGGACTTCGGACACCACCAATCCCGCCCCCAAACCCGAGCCGATCAACAAGGCCTATTCCGTCGGCGATTTGTCCGGCGTCGGATGGACGACGGTGACGTACACGCTGCATGGTCGCAGCGCTGGAAGCGGGAGCGGCGATACGACGACCATCACCGGCGAGGGTCCGACGCTCGGCGCGCTCTTGGAAGACGCGGGTGCCGACCTGAGCAAGGTGCAATCGGTCACGTTCGTCAACTACCAGGGTCAAACGCAGACGCTTTCCTGGGGAAGCCTGGGCGATGGTTCCTCGACGGTCTTGGCGGCGAATTCGCTCGTTCACGTCGACGGCGAGGACCCGAACGCCCCATTGCTGAAGAACACGCGGTTCCGCTTGCTCGTCGGCGATAACGCGTCGCTTGATTCGGCGTTGCCGTGGGTCAACACGGTGCGCGTGAACGGCGAGGGCACAGGCGAGGGCAGCGGCACGACCGATTCTTCGTTGCGCGCGGTCATCGGCTACATGCCTGCCGCAAAGGGGAGCACGGCCATCCTGTCCGCCAGCGTCGTCGGCTTGTACCAGGGCGAGCAATTCGGCTACGAATGGCAAGAATCCAACGATGGCGGCGTGACGTGGTCGCCCGCTGTCGATACGGCGCAGACCCTGCGCGTTCCCACCTCGGATAGCACTATCGGCCGCATGTACCGCGTCGTTGCGACGACGAACACGGGACGCAAGGCGGAATCCGATCCCGTCACGATTTCCGAGAACACGGGCTTTTCGGTTGCCTTGGAATACGATCCCCCGTTGGCTGGCGGCATGGCTTTCTTCAATTCGCGCGTGTTCAACGTCGATCCCTCCGAGATCACCGACTACATTTGGGAATGGACGGAAGACGGCGGCGAGCACTGGCAAGAAATTGCCGGATCGCGCGGTAAGCCCACGTTCTCAGCCAAGACCGACCCCATTGAAGATGAGTCGTCCGATAAGGACAAGAGTGGCAGCAGCAGTGCGGCCGACCCCGATAGCGGGGGAAACCCCTCGGAAGGCTCTGAGAAGGCGGATAAGACGCCTGCGCCGAGCATGTGGGTACATGTGCGCGTCTTGGCGACCCAAGGTCGCGAGGCCGTGTCGAATCCCGTGATGCTGACTGTTCACGTGTCTGAAGAGGAGGGTTCCGGCCAGCCCGCCACCGATCCAGTTGATAAGATTCCCGAGGATCCAAGTGCTCCGGGATCCGACGACCCCACGGTCACACCCGTCAATCCCGAGGACAAACCTTCATCGGGGTCGCCAGTGCCCAGCGAGACGCCTGATCCTGAGCCGGCAGCGTCCCAGCCCGTCGTGCAAGAGGTCTCGAGCATCACGATGGAAACAGCGCCCCGCGGATCGGCGGACACCACTGTGGTCACGACCGAGGCGCCGGCGACCGAGCAGACGCCCGACGGCACCGAGACCGCCCCGAATCCCGAATCCGCGCAAAACGAGACGACTGCCGACCTCATTGTGAACCCCCAGGTCACCGCTGAGATTCTCGAGCAGCGCGAAGCCGTTAACGCCGCAGTGCAGGCGACGCGTCCCGGCGCTCGTTGGACGGCTCTCTCCACAGTCGACCCCGACGGCAAGGATGTTCAGAACATCCTGTCTGACAATCCCTTCGTGCCGTTCACGGCTCCGTTTGCCATGGGCATCACCGCAGCCGGTTTTGTCGAGAAGCTCTTCGCCTTCCGTCGTCAGACTCGCTAGCAGCCCTCACGAGAATCACGCCGCCCGCCTCGGCGGGAGACCCGCATGACCTTCAAGGTGCGGCAGCAGCACCTGATTTTGCTTCCACATTCATTCTCGCGTCCACTAGCGCACAGTGGAGTACAATAGCACGCATGACTAAGATCACGACATATGACACGACGTTGCGTGATGGCGAGCAAGCGCAGGGTGTCACGCTTTCGCTCGAGGACAAACTGCGCATCGCGCGTCGTCTCGACGATTTTGGCGTCGACGTCATCGAGGGCGGCTATCCTGTATCGAACCCGAAAGACACGGCGTTCTTCGCTGAACTGCGCGAGCATCCGCTGAAACATGCTCGTGTGGCAGCATTCGGATCGACCTGCCGCAAGGACACGGCAGCCGAGGATGATGCC
>CADAKR010000097.1 GCA_902788545.1 uncultured Coriobacteriaceae bacterium | reverse complement strand
GTCGTATTCGACCGTGCGCATGATGTCGATGGCGCGCTTGAACCCGCGTTGGGCGCCCGATGCCCCATGGTGCTCCAAGCCCTCGATGACTTCGTCCATCGCGCGCTCGAACGCCTCGTTGGCGCTGCCGGGCACCAACTCGTAGGGGCGCATCTTGCGCAGCAGCTCCTCGAGCGCGTCGATCATCGGCAGGGTCGTGGCGACGCGCACCGCCGAGGCAACCGTCATCTTGAAGCCCGGATGCAGGTTGTGGTAGTCGACATCGTCGTTCGTGATGATGGGCACGTGCGCGTATCCCGCGTCGTCAAGCGCCTTGCGCAAGAGCGCGCCGTAGTGCGTCAGGCGGCAGTCGCCGATGTACTTGCCGGTGCCGATGGCCACATCGCAGTCGTCGTATTTGCCCGAGCGAAGCTCTGCCAAGCATTCGCCGATGGTCATCTGCGCGGGGAAGCAGATGTCGTTGTGCACGTACTGCTTGCCCAGCTGAATCGCCTCTTCGCGGCCGATGGGCACGGGAACGGCGCGGCTTCCCTGCTTGCTGAACGCGGCGGCCATCATGCGCCCGAACGCATGTGACGTGTTGGGAACCAGGATGACCTTCTGCTTGCGGTCGGCTTTCACGTACTTCTTGGGATACGGGTCGTGCAACTGGCGAAGCGGTGCCGCCGAGCGTTCCTGCCGCTTGATGTCGATCGTCTCGATGAACGAGCGGATGCGGATGCGCAGCGGGCCCGGCACGTCGGATTCGTCGACCTTCAGGATAAGCGGCGACTTGTCGGTGATCTCGTGGGTCAGGCGCACGATCTCGTCTGAAAGGTAGGCGTCGTGGCCGCACCCGAAGCTGACGATTTGCGCATATTCGAGGTTGGGGTCTTGCGCCGAGATGATGGCGGTTGACAGCATGCGCGCATGGTAGTTGTTCACGATGTCCAGGCGGCTCTTCGAAAGGTCGATGTCGCCGATGCCGGGCACTGCGTCGGGCGTGAGCACGGGAATGCCGAGCGCCGTGAACATGCCGGGCAGGTCATGGTTCACGAGCGGATCGTTGTGGTACGGGCGCGACGCCAGCACCACGGCGTAGGTGCCTTCGCGGCGCACGTGCTCGATGACCTCGCGGCCGGCAGCCACGAGCTCGGACCTGAATTTCGCCTGGGCCGTATCGGCGGCCGCGATGGCGCGGTCGGTCAGCTCGCGTTCGATGCCGAAGGTCTCGGCCATCCATGCGCCAAGCTGGCGGGCGCGGTCGGCATCGGAGTACCAGTGCCAAAGCGGCGCGTCGAAGTGCACGTTGGCGCGCAGCTCGGGGTTGTCGGAATTGCGCATGACGATGGCGTAGCCCTTCACCACGGCGCACATCGACTCGCTCGTCTTCTCGGTGTTCTCGGTCGGCACGGTGGTTATCGAGGGCATGAAGATGCGGTCGACGCGTTGGTCTTCCAGGTCGCGCACGTGGCCGTGCACGAGCTTGGCGGGGAAGCAGATGGTGTCGGATGCGACGGCGGGCAGGCCCTGCTCGAACATCGCGCGCGACGAGGGATGCGACAGGCGCACCTCGAAGCCCAGCGAGCGCCAAAACGTCGTCCAGAACGGCATGGTGTCCCAGAACGCGAGCACGCGCGGGATGCCGATGCGCACCCCGCGCGGCTTGGAAAGCTCGGGGGCGGGGTAGTCGTTCATCAGCAGTTTCTCGCGCACGTCGAACAAGTTGGCGACCGATTGCTTGCGGGAGCGCACGGCCTTCACCTTCTCGCGCACGTCGGCGTCGCGCGGATCGCCGACGATCTCTCCGCGCTCGCATCGATTGCCGGTGACGTAGGTGGCCCCGTCGGCGAACGTCACGATCGAGCGGACGCAGTTGTTCGTGCAGAAGGGGCAGACCGCGTTGGCCGTCTGCGTGTAGGCGAGGTCGCGCGCGCCGTCTAGCCCGATAAACGTCGAAATCAGATGGCCTTCGCCTTCCGTGACCGCGAGGCTCTCGTTGCGCTTGGCGAAAAGCGCCGCGCCGATGGCCCCCATCAGCCCCGGGTACGGCGCGCGCGTGACGGGGCGCCCGACGTAGTCCTCGAAGGCGGCCAGCACGGCGTCGTTGGCGAACGTGCCCCCCTGCACCACGATGCGCTCGCCGAGGGCGTCCAAGTTCGGAACGCGGATGACCTTGGTGAAAACGTTCTCGATAATCGATCGGCACAGGCCCGCCATGATGTCGTCGGGCGATTTGCCGTTCTTCTGCTCGGTGACGACCGACGAGTTCATGAACACGGTGCAGCGGCTGCCGAGCTCAGCTGGGCTTTGCGAGCGGAAGGCGGCATCGGCGATGTCGCGCGTCTCGAAGCCCAGGGTGCGGGCGAAGTTTTCCAGGAAGCTGCCGCATCCGCTGCTGCACGCCTCGTTCACGAGGATGTCGGTGACGATGCCGTCGTCGATCCAGATGGCTTTCATGTCCTGTCCGCCGATGTCGAGGATGAAGGTGGCATCGTCAACGTAGCGCGCGGCGGCAAGCGCATGGGCCACGGTCTCGACCACGTGGCAGTCGGCACGCAGCGCCTTCGCGAACAGCAGCTCGCCGTAGCCGGTCGTGGCGCAGCCCAGGATGTCGAGCCGCACGCCGGCCGCGCGCCATCGCTCGTCGAGCTGGCCAAGCGCCGCCTTCGCCACTTCAAGCGGGTCGCCCTCGTTGTTCGCGTAAAACGAGTCCAGCAGGTTTCCCTCGCTGTCGAGCAGCGCGAACTTCGTGGTGGTGGATCCCGAGTCGATGCCCAGGTAGGCGCTTACCGCATCGCCGCGCTGGAAGGCATCGGGCCCCGCCGGGAGCGGGCGCAAGGTATGGCGCTCTTGGAAAGCTTTCAGGTCGTCGGCGTTTTCGAAGAACGGCTTGCCGCCACTCGGCTGCGCGTGCAGGTTGTCGGCAGCCTCCTTGATGGCGGCTTGCGCTTCGGCAACCGTCATGGCGCGCGCCTCGTCGACGAACGCCCTCTGAAGCGAGAGCGCAGCGCCCCGGGCCACGATCGTCTCGGGCTGGTCGGGCACGATGACATCGGAGTCCGCCAAGCCCAGGCGCTCTTTGAACACGCGCACGAGCGTGGGGTTGAACGTGAGCGGGCCGCCCTCGAAGATGACGGGCGGGATGACGTCGAGGCCCTGCGCCAGGCCGCCGAGCGTCTGCTTGGCGACGGCGTGGAACGTCGACAGCGCGATGTCTTCCTTGGCCGCTCCCTGGTTGATGAGCGGTTGGATGTCAGTTTTCGCGAACACGCCGCAGCGGCCCGAGATGCTGTACAGCGTGCTTCCCTTGGCCGCCGCCGCGTTCAGCTCTTCGACGGGGATTTTCAGCAACGTTGCTATCTCGTCGAGGAACGCGCCCGTGCCGCCAGCGCACGAGCCGTTCATGCGCATGTCTGATACTTTCAGCGTGTCGGGCTCGTAGCCGGGCTCGAAGAAGATCATCTTGGCGTCTTGGCCGCCCAGCTCGATAGCCACGCGTGCCTTGGGGTAGTGGACCGCAACGGCCACCGAGTTCGCGATGACCTCTTGCACGTAGGGCACGCCGAGAGCACCTGCCAGCTCCTTGCCGCCCGATCCCGTCACCGCCAGTTTCACGGGGGTGGTGCCGACGGCGTGTTCCAGCTCGCCAAGCACCCGGATGGCCGTTTGTAGCTGATGCGCGTGATGGCGCAGGTAAACGGTGCTCACAACCTCGTGCGACGACGCGTTGACCACGGCGCCTTTCACCGTGGTCGATCCGACGTCAATGCCGACCAAATACTCTGTTTCAGAGCTATTCATGGCATGTAAGGATACCGTAAAACGGAACGGAAACTTGTTAAACGTGACGAGCTTGCCACCGAGCTAATATGCTATTGTTCACCCATGAGGCAAACCAAGACGAGAGGAGCCTTTTATGGAACTGAAGGGCAGTAGGACCGAGGCCAACCTGCAGGCCGCCTTCGCCGGCGAATCGCAGGCTCACACCAAGTACCAGTACTATGCGAGCAAGGCCAAGAAGGAAGGCTACGTTCAGATTTCGAACATCTTCCTGGAGACCTCGAGAAACGAAAAGGAGCACGCCAAGCTGTGGTTCAAGTACCTGCATGACGGCGATGTCCCTGATACGATCACCAACCTGAACGACGCCGCCGACGGCGAGAACTACGAGTGGACCGACATGTACGACGAGTTCGCGAAGGTCGCCGAGGAGGAGGGCTTCAAGGAGATCGCCGCGAAGTTCCGCATGGTCGGCGCCATCGAGAAAGAGCACGAGGAGCGCTACCGCAAGCTCATCGGCAACGTCGAGGGCGGCCTGGTGTTCAGCCGCGACGGCGATCGCACCTGGATCTGCTCGAACTGCGGGCATATCGTCATCGGCAGCAAGGCGCCCGAGATCTGCCCCGTGTGCGCCCATCCGAAGGCGTACTTCGAGCTGAGGGCCGAGAACTACTAAGGTTTCAGCGTCGCAAGCTTGCTTGAATGAAATTGGCCGGAGGGCAGTGCTCTCCGGCCTTTTCGCATGATGTGACAAGTGAGGGGTGACGGAAACAGGAATGAGTTGCAGGACGGTCCTTTCGCCCATTCGTAGTAAGCTGGCTTCATGACCGAGAAAGAGACAATCTGGAGCGCGCCGTACGTGGCGCTCATGGCCACGAACTTCTTCCAGAGCATGGCCGCGTTCATGACGAACACGACGCTGCCCTTGTACCTGGATGCGTTGGGGGCGGCCACGTCGATGGTCGGCATCGTGGTCGGGGCGTTCGCCATCACGGCGTTGCTCATCCGCCCGTTTGCGGGCCCGGCGTTCGACAGCTTCTCGCGCAAGCGCCTGCTGCTCGCCGCGCAGGCGGTCATCGCCGCGTCGCTTGTGGGCTACGGGGCGGTTTCCTCCATTCCCGGCTTGTTCTGCGTGCGTCTGTTGCATGGCATCGGCATCGGATGCTCGGGGCCGCTTGCCATGTCGCTCGTCTCGGAGTTCCTGCCGGTCTCGCGTTTGGCCAGCGGCATCAGCATCTATGCCTTGGCGCAGTCGTTCGCGCAGGTCATCGGCCCTGCCGTGGGCTTGTGGCTCGTCGAGGCGATAGGCTTTTCCAACGCGTACTTCGTTTCCGCGGCAAGCGTGCTCGTGGCCATGGCGGGCGTGTTCTTCGTGAAGGAGCCGCCGCGCGAGCGTTTGCCGTACCGGTTTTCGCTCAATCGCATGTTCGCCCGCGAGGCCGTTCCGAAGGCGGCTGTGCTGTGCTTGTTCTGCATCGCTTTCGCCGGCATGACGTCGTATTTGGTGTTGTACGGCAATCTGCTCGGCATCGAGAACATGGGCATGTATTTCGTGGTGTACGCGCTGTGCCTTGTGGGCACGCGGCCGCTGTTCGGCAAGATGGCCGATCGCTTCGGTGCGCCGCGTGTGCTGTTGGTTGGGGTGCTGTTCTTCGCCGCATCGTACGTGATGTTATGGCAGGTACGCGATTTCGGTGGCATCATCGCCGTGGCCGTCGTGGCGTCGGCCGGCTTTGGGGCATGTGCGCCGCTCATCCAGTCGA
>CADAKR010000096.1 GCA_902788545.1 uncultured Coriobacteriaceae bacterium | reverse complement strand
CACCCGTCACCATAGTTGATGGTGTTCAGGTACATGTTCAGAATCTCGTCCTTGGAATAGCGTTTTTCCAGGTCGAGTGCCAGTTCCGCCTCGCGCACCTTACGCTTGATCGAAATGTCGAACGCCTCTTCCGAAAGCGCGGTGTTGCGCACGAGTTGCTGGGTGATGGTGGACGCGCCCTCGAGCGCACCGCCCTTCAGGTTGTTGATCAGCGCGCGGGCGATACCCTGCGGGTCGACGCCGTTGTGCTCGTAGTAACGCACGTCCTCGGTTGCCACGGTGCCCTTGACGACATACGGGCTGATCTGCGCCAGTTCCACTGGATCGCGCTTTTCCAGCTGGAATTTCGCGAGCAGCGTGGTGCCGTCGGATGCGTACATGTACGAGTCTTCCGCGAAGTTGAACGAGTCGCTTGTGATTTCGGGAAGATCCTCGGTCCACTCGTCCATTGCTGCAAACACGCTGGTAGCAGCGCGGAAACTAGCGAAACCGAACGCCGCGACGATAATGAGCGCCACCCATGCAATCGCATGGCTCTTCGAAAGACGCGATTTGCGTCGTATTTTCATGCTGATGACCTGCCATTCCCCCAATTGAGCTGCATTCTCGTTTATTATACTTCAACCAAACAACCGCCACGAACCCGTCACACAAGCGTGAAGGAGCTGTTCGGACCGGACGTTTTGCTTCGAGCCGGACGTCCGGCTCGAAGCAAAACGTCCGGTTTGGAACGGAAGCAAACCGAAAGAACCCACAATGACCCAAACGCCGAACATACCCGAACTGCTGGCGCCGGCTGGCAACATGACGTGCCTGCATGCCGCTGTCACGGCAGGTGCCGACGCGGTGTACCTGGGCCTCGACGAATTCAACGCGCGGCGCAACGCCGACAACTTCACGCTGGAAACGCTGGCAGATGCCTGCACTTATGCGCATCTGCGCGGCGTACATATATATGTAACGATGAACGTGGAGATCCTGCCGGGTGAGTTGCCCCGTGCGGTCGAGACGGTGCGTCTTGCGCACGAGGCGGGTGCCGATGCCTTCATCGTGCAGGATATCGGCCTTGCCGCCGAGTTGGCACGCGAGGTGCCGCAGGCAACCGTTCACATCTCCACGCAGATGAACACGCACAACGCCGCAGGCATTGCCGCTGCTGCGCAGTTGGGCGCCAAGCGGGTGACGCTGGCGCGCGAACTGTCCATCGCCGAAATAACCGAGCTGGCCGCGTTGGCCGCCGATTTCGGGATGGAAGTGGAATGCTTCGCCCACGGCGCGCTGTGCGTGTGCTATTCGGGCCAGTGCCTCATGTCGTCGATGATCGGCGGTCGTTCGGCCAACCGCGGCCTCTGCGCCCAGGCTTGCCGCCTGCCTTACGAACTCTACGCTGCCCAATCGGACACTCGGCTCGAAGCCGGACGTCCGGCTCGAAGCAAAACGTCCGATATCGATGCGAAGCTGCTGCCGGCGGAAGGCGAGCACCTGCTGTCCCCGCGCGACCTGTGCACGATCGACCTTCTGGGTGAAATGGCCGCCGCCGGCGTGGCGTCGTTGAAGATCGAGGGCCGCATGAAATCGCCCGACTACGTGTTCGCCGTCACGTCGGTCTATCGCGAGGCGCTCGATTCGGGCCTGCCTGCCACCGAAGCGCAACGCGCGCGCCTTGCCGAGGCATTCTCGCGCGGCTTCACCACGGCGTATCTGGAAGGGAAGCGCGGCAACGATATCATGAGCTACGGGCGCCCCAACAACCGCGGCGTGTTCGCGGGACGCGTGTCGCGCGTGGAAGACAGCGTGGCGCACATCGCTCCCGAGATCGAGCTGCACGCAGACGACGTGCTGGAATTCTGGACGAACCGCGGCCATTTCGCCGCAACTGTCGAGAATGCGAAACCGACGAAGGACGGCACCGTGCGCGTGGCCATCGACCAGCGCGCTGGCAAGGGCGACCGCGTCTTCCGCGTCCGCAACGCCGAGATGGCTTTCGTTGACGATGAGTTCGCGCCCCGCGTTCCCGTGATCGGCCGCGTCACCTTGCGTATCGGGCAAGCCGTCCACGTGGAATTCGAGGCTGCGGGCCAGCATGCAGAGGTGTACGGCGACATCGTCGAGCCCGCCCGCACCCGCGCCATAACCGAGCAAGACGTTCGCGATCACATCGACCGTCTCGGCCAAACCCCCTTTACCTTGCAATCTCTCGAAGTCGAACTCGACGACAATGTCGGCATCGGCTTTTCGGCCCTGCACCATCTTCGCGCCGACGCCCTAGATGCCCTGCGCGACAAGCTCGTTGCCCACACGGCCGCCGCGTCAGAAGCGACGAGCGTCCAAGCTGCGCAAACGCCGCGCGCTCACCTGGAGTCGCGTCAGCCGAACACGGGGCAATTGCTCGTCGTTGCGCTCGCCGCCAACCCCGCTTGCGCCCGTGCCGCCAAGCGTGCAGGCGCCGATGCCGTGTACGTGCCGCTACTCAATTTCCGTCGCGGCCAAGCCCAATTGCAGGGCGTACGCCAAGATAGCCCCGAGCAGGCCGGCTATCCCAAGCAATGCGTCCCGGTCCTTCCCACTGTGGACCACGACCCGGTTTACGCCGATCAGGGTGCTACGCGCGAAACGACCCTGCCATTCGACCTCTGGGATTACGTGCGCGAAGGCAAGCCCGTACTCGCCGACAACCTTGGCGACATACTTCGCGCGATCGAGATGGGCGCCAAAGTGGAAGCCGGCCCGCACATTCCTGCGACGAACAAGGCCACGCTGCAACAGCTCGCCGATCTGGGCGTCAGCCGCGTGTGGCTTTCGCCCGAACTCACGCTCGGGCAGATCGCCGACCTCGCGCAAGACAGCCCCGTTCCGCTCGGCCTTGCAATCGCCGGCGCGCAAGAGCTCATGATCACCGAGCATTGCCTGCTCATGAGCCAGGGCCCCTGCAACGAGCAGTGCGAAACCTGCCTGCGTCGCGGCAAAGCCCACTTCCTGCGCGATCGCAAGGGCTATGACTTCCCGGTCGTCACCGACATGCTCGGCCGCAGCCATCTGTACAACGGCATCGAGCTCGACGCCGTCTCCACGCTGCCCGACCTCATCGACATCGGCATTTCGGCTGTCATGGTCGACACCACCCTCATGTCGAAGCAAGAGGCCGAAGCCGCCACTGCGCGTACCGTTCGCGCCCTCGACCTCGCCCGCTCCGAGCACCGCGCTGTGCAGAAACGCCCCAATACGACAACAGGGCATCTTTTCCGCGGCGTCTCGTGATAGAATCCCCCCTTACGTACCTATATAGAAAGGGCCAACCATGCTCCCAGCCGAAGAACAGCTTCACATCATCGCCAGCGGCGTTGACCGCATCGTCCCCGAAAGCGCCTTGATCGAGAAGCTGAAGCGCAACCAGCCGCTCAACATCAAGCTGGGCGTCGACCCCACGGCCCCCGATATCCATATCGGGCACGCGGTCCCGCTGCGCAAGTTGCGTCAGTTCCAGGACCTGGGGCATCAGGTCACGCTCATCATCGGCGACGGCACCGCGCTGATCGGCGATCCGTCTGGCCGCAACTCCACGCGCCCGCAGCTCACCCGCGAGCAGATCGAGCACAACGCGCAGACGTACGTCGACCAGGCGTTCAAGGTGCTCGACCCCGAAAAGACCACGCTCGTGTACAACTCGGAATGGCTGCTGCCGCTCAACCTCGAGCAGATGCTCGGCCTGGCCAGCAAGTTCACGGTCGCCCGCATCCTCGAACGCGACGACTTCCACAACCGCTACACCAACAACCAGCCCATCAGCGTGCATGAGTTCCTGTATCCCATCATGCAGGCGTTTGACTCGGTCACCATCAAGGCCGACGTCGAGCTCGGCGGTTCCGACCAGCTGTTCAACCTTCTGGCAGGCCGCGAGCTGATGGAGAAGATGGGTATGGAGCCGCAGGTTTGCCTGACGCTTCCGCTGCTCGAGGGCACCGACGGCGTGCAGAAGATGTCGAAGAGCTACGGCAACTACATCGGCGTGACCGACGAGCCGGCCGACATGTTCGGCAAGGTCATGTCCATTCCCGACGAGATCATGGTGAAGTACTTCCGCCTGGCCTCGACGGTGCCGGTTGACGAGATCGACGAGATCGAGAAGGGCCTGGCCGCCGACGAGCTGCATCCCAACAAGGTGAAGCGCCAGCTCGCCCGCAACATCGTGGCCGCCTACCATGGGGAAGAGGCTGCGGTTGCGGCCGAGGAGCAGTTCGACCTCGTCTTCAAGGCGCACGAGATCCCCGACGACATCCCCGAGTTCGCAGCCGACCTCACGCCCAACGACGAGGGCAAGGTTTACCTGGCGAAGCTGCTGGCCGATGCGGGCTTGGCCCAGAGCACCGGCGAAGCGCGTCGCCTCATCGACGGCGGCGGCGTGAAGGTGAACGGCGAGCCCGTTCCCGCGAAGGCCTACAACGTCGATCCATCGCTGCTCGAGGGCGCCACGATCCAGGTCGGCAAGCGCAAGTTCGCCAAGCTGGTTTAATTCCCGCCAATCATCCACCCGCGAAAAGGACCAAAAGGGGATACTCCCCTTTTGGTCCTTTTTAACTCAGGCGGGCTTCTGGGGCGGGGAGGGACCAAAAGGGGAGTATCCCCTTTTGGCTCATGAGAACCTGCACGATGCATTTTGTGTCTCGAGCGCTGCGTTCCCCAGCATCTTGTGGGGTGCAAAAAGGCGGGCGAAACGGTTTTGTCGGGAATGTGGAGACGCGATTTTTCACCAACTTTTCCTTGACTCGTCCTTTCTAAGCACGTAATATATTCAATTGCCGTTTCGCGCAGAAACGGAAGTCCGGAAGTTTGGAAACAAGCTTCTGACCTGGTAAAACAGGCGGGCGAGCACCTTGAGAACCGGATACTGGAACGGACGAAGAATCGAATTTTCGGAGCCCCGCCATCGGGCGGGGCGATCCTTGTCAATCAATGATTCGGGCAACACTTATTTGGTTTAGAAGAGCTTTTTCGAACGGAGAGTTCGATCCTGGCTCAGGATGAACGCTGGCGGCGTGCCTAACACATGCAAGTCGAACGGTTAAACCGGCTTCGGCCGGAAATAAAGTGGCGAACGGGTGAGTAACACGTGACCAACCTGCCCCGCGCACCGGGACAGCCCCCCGAAAGGGGGATTGATACCGGATACTCCGCCGGGCCCGCATGGGCCCGGCGGGAAAGCTCCGGCGGCGCGGGATGGGGTCGCGGCCCATCAGGTAGTGGGTCGGGTAGAGGCCGGCCCAGCCGACGACGGGTAGCCGGGTTGAGAGACCGACCGGCCACATTGGGACTGAGATACGGCCCAGACTCCTACGGGAGGCAGCAGTGGGGAATATTGCGCAATGGGGGCAACCCTGACGCAGCAACGCCGCGTGCGGGAGGAAGGCACTCGTGTCGGTACCTGCAGAAGAAGCCCCGGCTAACTACGTGCCAGCAGCCGCGGTAACACGTAGGGGGCGAGCGTTATCCGGATTCATTGGGCGTAAAGCGCGCGCAGGCGGCCGCCTAAGCGGGACCTCTAATCCTGGGGCTCAACCTCAGGCCGGGTCCCGGACTGGGCGGCTCGGGTGCGGTAGGGGCAGGCGGAATTCCCGGTGTAGCGGTGGAATGCGCAGATATCGGGAAGAACACCGACGGCGAAGGCAGCCTGCTGGGCCGACACCGACGCTGAGGCGCGAAAGCCGGGGGAGCGAACAGGATTAGATACCCTGGTAGTCCCGGCCGTAAACGATGCTCGCTAGGTGTGGGGGGACACCTCCCTCCGTGCCGCAGCCAACGCATTAAGCGAGCCGCCTGGGGAGTACGGCCGCAAGGCTAAAACTCAAAGGAATTGACGGGGGCCCGCACAAGCAGCGGAGCATGTGGCTTAATTCGAAGCAACGCGAAGA
>CADAKR010000095.1 GCA_902788545.1 uncultured Coriobacteriaceae bacterium | reverse complement strand
AGAACCTGTTCATGTCGCCTGAGACATATCGCGAGATGATCAAGCCGCATCACAAGCGCTTCGCGCAGGCATGCCTCGACCGCGGCATCATCCCCATCTACCACTGCTGCGGCCATGCCGAGGACATCGTTGAGGACATCATCGATTGCGGTTGGGCTGCCTGGTCGTCGGTGCAGGTCAGCAACGATGTCGAGGGGCTTATCGAAAAATACGGCGATCGCCTGGGCTTCGTCGGGGGCTTCGATTCGAATGGTCCGGTGGCGCGCGAAAGCGCCAAGCCCGAGGAAGTCGATGCCGAAGTGATGCGTTGCCTTGACACATACGGAAAGTATCACCGCGGCTACTGCTTCTTCGGGTTCCGTTACCCCAACTCCGCCGACCCGCAGAAGGTTGCTGCGTTCATGGCGCCCATCGTGCAGAAGGCCACGGAGTACGCCTTCGAGTTAATGACGGTTGCGTAGCGTCGGCTACCCTGGGATTCTTCTGGGAGGGCTTGTTCGACATCGCGGGGATAAAGGTCCCGAGCGGCGATGACAAACCCGAGTGGGTCTGCCGCCTCGTTGGGGAGGATTGTTGCAGCTGCCACAGTCTCGGCTAATGGGTAAAATACGCATGTGGCAAGCATGTTGACAGCGGGAATCGCTCCAGAAGGCGAGGCGTGCCATGGGCAACAAAATGTTTCAGGTATCAACGCTGCATGCCCTCGTTGCGGGATACACGCGCAGCGTGGTCACCGTGCAAGAGCTGGAGGGTAAGGGCAGCGTCGGGCTGGGGACCTTCGAGGGTGTGGACGGCGAGATGATCTTGCTCGACGGCGTGTGCTATCGCGCTCGCCAGGATGGGTCCGTCGTAAGGCCCGCGCCTGACACCGGCGTGCCGTTCGCCTCCGCCGCCGCGGTGGAAGGCGGCACCGCATTCGATCTGGGGCAGGCCCGCGGCATCGAAGCCCTCAAAGACGAGCTCACCTGCAAGGTCGACGAGTCATTCGCTCTGAACAGCATGCATGTCGTAACGGTGAGCGGCATCTTCGACAGCGTATCCGCGCGATCGGAATCGGCGTATAAGGCAGACCACATTACCCTGAAGGACATGCTTGCAACGACGCAACGCGAGTTCGTTTTCGAGAAGCTGGACGGTACGCTCGTGTGCGTCTACCACCCGGATTTCATGGACGGGATCAACGCCCCTGGCTGGCACGTGCATTTCCTGTCAAAAGACCATACGCTGGGAGGGCATGTTTTCGATATCTCCATGGTCAGCGGCCATGCTGTCATGCACAGGATCGACTGCATCGAGATACAGCTGCCGGCCACGGTCGCCTTTGACACGTACTCCCTGAAAGAGACTTCGCAGCAAGAAATCGCCGAAGTCGAGCAAGGCGGCGAGAGCGCCTAGCTGTGGCGCCTGCCCCAACCGGTCGCTTCCATATGAATACTATCTGATAGGCTATCAACCCACCGCTATAACATGCGAGCGCGCACCCGCACCGACTCGTACATAGACCCCATATTGCCGCACCGTGTAAGAAATATTGCATTTCACGCAGCGATATCGCCTCTAAGTACGACTCGCTGCAGGAATAGCTCGTACTCGTACGCCGTATCGCTGCAGAGGGCCCTCAAAACTCGTACTATAAGGCGATAATCCAGCACGAAACCCGAAAAAGCTGCGCGACGCATGAATATCGTCTCTATGTACGACCGCGCCAGTTGCGAGTCGTTCTCCCTATGGAAATGGCTCAACCATCTGATGGCTTGATAGGCAGTCGTTTCCAAAGTGGGTTAGCGTGTCCCAAGACATGGACTTAAAGCGTTGCGCGTCTGGCTATAGTGATTCCCAAGAAGCAAAACCTCGACGGCAATCAGCCGGGAAAGGAGCGGGAACGCCATGGGCAAGTACGGCCTGCACGCGCATGTAGTATTCGGCGACACGAATCGCGCGGACGGCGTACCCGATGGCCTCGTTCCCGACGATGGTCCCGTGTACCTTGAAGGAAAGCTTGTGCTCTCGCTTTCGTTTCAGGGTGGCCCCGCAGATGTGCAAACGGAAGATGCAGGCGAGCTGATCGAGCGCTACCGCCTGTGGGACGATCTGGCAGGGGAGTGGCATGGCGGCCTGGAGGTGCTGCGCTTCGAGTGGGCAGACGTCGTGGTGTGCTTGGGTCCCAAGCCGGCTGTCCTTTGGCAAGGCGCGGTGGACACGCACGCGCGTGCCGTTCTCGTGCCCGATTTAGACGATGCGGGGATGGCCGCCAACCGCGAGTGCGATCTTTGCTGGAAGCGGGTTTAGGCCCGGTCGGCCGCATTCCGCGCCAGAAGCGCTGCTTGCCGCCGATCGTTATGTGCAAGTGGATTGCCAGGCAAAACACGCTTACCTGTCCTTTTAGCGGTACACAAGACCCTTCGCTGTCGGATGACAATATACCCGTCCCGCCGAAAAGTGGAGCGGGAAGGGAGAAGGGTGGTAACGATGATAAAACCGTTATTCAAAAAGGCTGCCGCGTTGGCCATTGCCGCGGCTGTTGCGGCGATGGCGCTCACAGCGTGCGGGGTGTCCCAAAGCGACTACAGCAAGGTCGTGTCCGAAAGGGATGCTGCTGTCGAGGAGCTTGAAAAGGTGACCGCCGAATACGACGCGTACAAGGAGAAGATGAAGCCATACGAGGAGATGACCGAAGCCCAGGCAGCTGCCGAGAAGCTGAACTGCGGAGAAGGCGGCAGCGGAAGCCGAAGCGGCTGCGGCGAAGGCCGCTGAAGAAGCAGCCGGTTACGAGACTGGCATCACCTACGATCAGCTTGCGCGCACGCCCGACGACTTCACGGGCAAGAAGGTGAAGTTCTACGGCAAGGTCTTGCAGGTCATCGATTCGGGTAGCTCGGTTCAGATTCGCCTGGCCGTAGACGACAACTACGACACGGTGCTGCTTGGTGAGTACGACTCGAAGATCGTCTCCTCGCGCGTGCTCGAGGATGACCACATCACGATTTACGGCACTTCGGTTGGCGTAATTACCTACCAGTCGACCATGGGAGGCAACATCACCATCCCCGGCGTGCGTATCGAGCGCATCGACCAGTAAAGCATCGGCGCATTGGGTGCCTGGCGGAAGCGTCGGGCACCCTTTTCCTTCTGAGCGATGACGCGAGAAGAAGAGCTATCGGGGTACGCGCCGCAAAGAGGGTTTCACCTGTCCCATGAGGGGTACTCCCGGCATTTTCCAATGCAGGACAATTTGTCATGTCAGCGAAAGGGGGCATCGTGGAAAGCGCCGTCGTTTCAATTCAGGATCAGATCGCCGAGGCTCGGGCTAGAATTGCCGAGCTGCTGCTTGAAATCGATTACATCAACTTGCAAGAAAACCCGCGCATTGAAGCCGAATATGCGACCAAAATCGGGTATCTCGAAAACGACTTGCTGAAATGGCAGATTGCCGCCCGTCGCGCACGGCGCCGCTATTCGCTTGCGCAGGCACGCGCGAACTCTGGCGGGGTTGTTGCCGCTGACGAGTTCGAGGTCCAGCTTGACGAGGAGCTCGCCGAATGGAACGCGCTGCTTGCCAAAAACGTCGAGGTGTTTCTTCAGGCAGCCGAGCGCATGGCTGGGTTGAAGCAGCTGTCGCCCGCCGAATCCCGGGAGCTTGTCAGGTTGCATCGCGAGCTCATCAAGCGCCTGCATCCCGACCTGCACCCGGGCCAGTCCCAGGAGGAGGCGCGCTTCTTCATGGTGGCTCAGGCTGCATACGAGCTTGGCGACCTTGAGATGCTGCGCGCCCTGGATGTTGCAACCGAGGGAATGGGCGCCGATGAGCGCCCCGCCGACTTGGAGGAAGACGAGGCGAGCGCCGAACTCGAGCTCGCGCTTGCCCAGGAGCGCGTCGTGGCCCAGCAGCTCGAGGAGCTCAAGCGGTCGAATCCCTATGCGCTGAAGGAAAAGCTCGAGGACGGCGCATGGGTCGTGCGCCGCACGTCGGGGCTCAAGCGCCAGATCGAGGAGCAGAAGGCGGCTGCCCAGGCTTACGACGAGCGCTTCAACAGCCTGGTTGGGAGGAAGTGACATGAACGAAAACGCTGCCAACGGATCGGCGATCACGACAATCGGTGTCGGCGGCATCATCGCGGCGGCGGGCGCTGCGGGAATTCCGCTGTCGGTGCCCGTGCCCTTCCAGAATAAGATCGTGCTCATCGAGGACGCGCGTGTCGCGGGCACCACTCACATCCGCGGCATCGACGACATCGTGGAGCGGCTCGAGGTCGGCGCAGACCTGCGCTTCGAGCGGCAGCCTGGAAACCTGGCCGACTACTGGGCGATTAAGGTCTACGCCGGCGACGACAGGATCGGCTTCGTGCCGGCGGATTGCAACGAGGTTCTCGCGCGCCTGATGGATGGCGGCAAGGCCCTTTCGGGAAAGCTGACTGGCAAGGAGAAGCTCGGCACTTGGAACAAGCTGCACATGGAGGTGAGCTTGGATGACTAAGTTGGCGCCAATTCGCTTTGATTACGACGCGCCTAGCATTGAAGAGGACCCGCACGGTGAGGAGGCCCTTTGGGAGGGCGGCGGATACTACGACAAAGCCATGTCGTACACCGATCCCGACGACCACGAGAAGCGGATAAGGTGTTTCCAGGCCGCCGAGCAGCTGTACTTGCAGTCGGCTGAGCGGGGCAATGTGATTGCCTGCCTTTGCCTCGGCTACCTTTACAGCTACGATCGCTGCGAGGGCCTCTATTGGCGGGAGAACGAGGATGCAGATGACGTTTACCCGCGCGAGGAGCGGGCTTTCGAGCGCTTCTCGATCGCGGCGGAGGCGGGCATCCCGGAGGCGTGCTACAAGCTCGGCGACCTGTACAAGGACGGTATCGGCTGCAAGTCCGATGCGGCTTCCGCGTACAGCTGGTACCTCCGCGCCTCGAAGCTCGTGCTGAACGGTGAGGAGCCCGTTATCTTGGGTAGCATCGCCCTGCGCCTGGCGAAGTGCTTCGAGGAGGGCTTCGGATGCGAACAGAGCTTCTCCTGCGCGCTTCAGATGTATCGCCATGCCGCCGACGCGTTGGAGTTCTCCGTCGAGAACGGCGAGGCTTGGTACGAAAAGGCGCTTTCCGACGCCCGCGCGGGCATCAAGCGCTGCATGCAGGAAACGCTCGACGGGTTCGTCCCCGAGGCGTTAAGTTGAGCTCTAGTTGTTGTTCTTGCGGATCTTCTTGAGCTGATTCCAGCTGCGTTCGAACGAGCTGCCCCCGCGCCGTGTGGTTAAGCGATTCAATCAACCGTCGGGCCCTAGGCGGGGGCGCGGCTTGCGCCATGGCGAATCGGCCTGAATCGGGCGCACTTCGCCACGGCCGCCCTCGCGTTGGTTGCCCGCAAAAAATGGCGCAAACAAAGGCGATGACATAAGACATCCCTTCGCACAGGGCTCATTTTCATGGCAGGATTCGGGCTTACTGCAACGGGGCGCCAAAATCAAGCACCCTTCTGACCTGGGGAAACGCAAAGTACCCATCGCGGTAAGCCTGCAAATTCGTTGCAGTAAGGGGAAGTCCAGGTGGCAGTAAGAGCGAATCCTGCCATGAAATCCGCGCCGGCGCGAGTTGTCTTCTTAGTGCGACGAGAAAGTCCCCCAGCTGCAACGAAAAAGCCCCCAGCTGCAACGAAAAGCCCCTGGCAGCGACGGGAAAGCCCCCAGCAGTGACGAAAAAGCCCCAACTGCAACGGGGCGCTCTTCCCGCGGCGAGCACTTCCTGTGTTGTGGCGTCCCATGCTGCGCTCGGAGCGTACCGGTTTAAGCCCATTCGCAAGGTGGACAAGTGCTACCGGCCCTCAGAATCATTGCCTTCACCTGCTTGCAATGCAACGTGTGTTATCGTAAGCACATGTCAAAGGCCAAGACAAACAAGCGCACCTTCCGTATTCAGGACGGGAATTTCGCAGACGCGTATGCGTTTGTCGAAGAACAGTTGACGCGCAAGGATCTTAGCAAGGAAGCGGCATTGGAGACGCTCCTCGTTTTCGAGGCCTTGATGCAAAAGCTCATCGACTGGGGGCTGGACGAAAACACCGACGTGGAAATCCAGGGCGAGCACCGGCTCGGGGACTTCCGAATCAAGGTCGGATTCGAGGGAAGGGTGTTCGCGCCTGGCGACGAGGACGAAGGTTCCATTGAAGACAAGATCCTCGAGGGCCACGACGACAAGATCGACTACAGCTACTTTTCCGGCTACAACACGATCAGCATCTCGGTGAGCAGGAGCTACCGCTCGGCGATGGTCGCCTGCGGTATCGCCGCCCTGTGCGCCATCATCGCCTACTTCCCCATATCTTTCATGCTCGATACGAGCGCGCAACAGGACTTGCTTGCGAATTACGTCTTCCCCCTTGAGGAGATGTACACCAACGCCATGCTCATGGTCGGCGCGCCCATGACGTTCTTCTCGCTGCTCAAGAACCTGACAAACACGTACGTCGTCGCTCAGAGAAGCTCCACTGTACGCAGGCTCCAAGCGCGGACGATCGCAACTTCTGCGTTCGCCGTAGTGCTGGCGTTTGTGGCGTTCTCGCTCTTGAGCGTTGCGATTTCGAGTTGGGAAGGATTGATGTCCGCGTTCAGCGGTTCGTTCAACCAATCGTTGAACAGCGTCGCCAACACAATCATACCTTCCAGCATCTTCAAGCCTTTCGAGGTCATCTCGCCCATTCCGCTGATGATCGTGGCCTTCTTGCGCACGTACGCCCTCTGTTCGGCGGGCAAGTACTTCGACGAACTGAGGCGCGCGATGATGGCATGCTACACGGTCTTCTCCCGCATGCTGCATGTCGTCATTGCCGTATTGCCCGTTTTCTGCTTCGTGTCGATCATGGACGTGCTGTTGGATTTGAATTTTGGCGGCCTCTACGAGCTCTTGGTTTTCTTCGCCATCATCTATGGGGGCCTTGCGGTGTTGCTCGTCAGTTACGCCGTCAGGCTGCGCTTGCATGGCATCAAGGTCATTCCCTTCGTGAAAAACCTCATCCCCCTTCTCCGCGAGAACATCAACATCGGCTCTGCCATCAACGCGACGCCGTACAACATCAGGTATTGCTCGCGGGTTTTCAAGATGAACCGATCGATGCTCGAGCGCAACGTGCCGGTGCTTGCCGAGATCAACCTTGATGGCAATTGCTTCATACTCATGATCTTCACCCTCATGTTCATTTTCTTGACGGGCACCGCCGTTTCGTGGCTCGACCTTGTCGGGCTGGGGCTGCTGGTCTTGTTCCTTTCGTTTGGTGCGCCGAACCAGCCGGGGAGTATCCTGATCGGCACGCTCATCATCCTTATGTACCTGAATTCGACTCTCTTGCTGTGCACGGCCATCTATACGGAGGCGTTTGCGGGCGGCGCGCAAAACCTTATCAACGTCATCGGCGACATGGTCATGGTCGCAATCGAGGACAGCAAGGAGAAGAAGGCGGCTGCGGAAAACGCCTAGTCGCCTGAGCTGGCGTGCGGGGATTCTGCAGGTATTGCCTTGCCGAGCCTTATCCCGGTCTTGCCGCTGAATGGGGTGGGACGGATTGAGTTCGCTGATGAATCAAACAGACCCATGGCTGGTATGGACCTGTTCAAAGCGACCTAACTTAACGGGCCACGGGGGATGTTCCCGTGGCCCGTTGTGCGTCTGGCTAATATGTTGCGATGTCTTAGCCCTTGGCGAGCGCGCTCGTCGCGCGGCCGAGGAAGACGAGGAAGACGAAGTACGCCACGATCATCAAGACGAGGGAGACAACCGCCGCCGCACCGCCGATCACGTTGCCGATGATCCCGGCAATGATGGCAGCCACGATGGCGATGACGGAGATGACGATGATCTTGGGCCCCATGTCGGCCACGTCCTGGCGGGAGATGTTCTGCGTGACTTCCGAAACGCCCATGATGGTGAAGATGATCGTGCACATCTGCGACAGCGAGGACAGGGTGTTGAAGAAGCCGGCTGCGCCCCAGTGCATGTTCTGGCACACGCCTACGATAACCGACAGGATGAGCGTGACGATGGCAAACACGAACGCCTTGCCCATGCGGTCGGGCTCGTCCTTGGAAGCCTGCTTCAAACCCACGAGGTTCAGCACGAGGGCGATGATGGCCAGGCCGGCTGCGAGAAGGGCGAAGACGCCGGCCATTGCCGCAAGGCCCACGACACCGTTCGCGTTTCCGGTCTCGACGTAGACCCCTGCGACACCAAGAACCGAGACCAGGCTGATTATTGCCAGCACCGAGCCGACGATCTGCAGGATTTCAGCGATGAAGATGTTCTTTACCCCGCTATATGCA
>CADAKR010000094.1 GCA_902788545.1 uncultured Coriobacteriaceae bacterium | reverse complement strand
CAGGGGATTGATGCGGACCTGCTGCTCCACGGTGATGCGCGATACGGCGGCGCCCACGGCGTTCGCCACACGGGCATGCTCGGGAACGGCGTACGGAGCGCCCATTGCACGAGCGACTTCCCCGAGGAACACGTGGGTCGGCGCACCCACGCCCACAAGGGCGGCTTCGCTTCGCGGCTTCATGGAGAAATGGGCGGACTCGTCGGCGTCGCGGTCCTCCCATTCCTTCCGGGCGATTGCCTCCATCTGGGCATCGAGGTCGAACGCGCCGTCGGGCCAGTAGCGATCCTGGGCGAACGCCCGCATCACCTGGTTGTAGAGCCTGAAACGGGCCAGGTCGTACACCTCGTCGGCAAAGGCAGTGACCGCCTCGTCGCTCTCGGACACCACCTCACCACGGTAGGATTTCAACACGCACCGCGCTCCAAGCCGGGCCGCTTCGACATCGAACTCGTCGAAATCGCCCTTGATGTGCATGGCGTCGGTCGGCGTCATGCCGCATCGCATGACGATGCCCTCGTTTTCCAGGCGGTCGGTTTTCAACCCCATGATGTCGAGCCGATCGTCGAACAGCGATACCGGGCCTTCCCTCAGAATGCCGATGAGCTGGCGCTCCGGCTTCGTGTAACGGACGAGGTCGCCAGGGTCTTTCAAAAGGTAGAGCAGCTCGTAGCGAGCGTGGAAATCCGCGCACGCCTTGCGATAGTACTCTTGCAATTGCGGGACGACCCCAGGCCATCGCGCAGCGGCGATGCACAAGGGCGTGACTTTCCGGGTGCCCAGCTCGAGCCTGCTGTTCTTCGTATAGCGCACAACCGTGTCGCCGCCGAGGGCGATGGTGTCGATATGCACGCCGGCGACCTGGGTCTTCCAAGCGCCGATCTGAATGCCGCTCGTGCGGTTCGGCCTCCCTTTGTGCACGATGGCGATGTCGGAGGTCGTGCCGCCGATGTCCACGATGAGGCTCTCGGGCTGGCCGGCAAGCGCTTGAGCGCCGGTGACCGAAGCCGCTGGTCCCGACAGGATCGTCTCCACGGGACGGATGCGGGCGAGCTCCTCGGACATGAGCGACCCGTCGCTGCGGACGATGGACACGGGAATGTCGAGGCCCCTCGATTTGAACACAGCGCCAATCGCATCGAGGAACTCCTCGATAACGGGAACGAGGCGCGCGTTGAGCAAGGCGGTGGCGCCTCGGCCGATGACGTTGGGCTCGACTGCGACCGTCGTCGCCTCCACGACGAGCTTGCCGAATTTCTCGCGAAGGAACTCGGCGCCGCTCTTTTCGACGATGGCGCCGTCATTCATCGAGTAGATGCTGGCGATGCCGAACGAGTCCGCTTCCTCGAAAAACGTCGGGTGCACCCGGCACAACGCATCCCAATCGGGAATTGCAACATCGCTTCCGTCGTACGATCCGCGATAGTCGACCGCCAGCACGTCTGAATAGGGGATGCCGAACTTCCCCTGGGCGTCAACGCGGCGAAGCACCTCATCGGTTGTTCCCACGATGATGAGCTTCGCCCGGCCGCCCTTGCCTTCCACGCAGGCGTTGGTGGCGAGCGTGGTCGAAAGCGCCGCTTGCTCGGCGCGCATCAGCACATCGGTCGGCAAGCTGTCGAGCGCCGTGGCGATGCAGCGTGTCAGGTCGCCTTTGGTGGTAAGCGACTTAGACGAAGCCAGCACGTCCATGGTGTCTGTGTCAACCACGACGGCATCCGTGAACGTGCCGCCCGTGTCGATTCCCAATCTAATCATCAAAAAGCCCTTGTCCTGCTAGTTGTACAACACGCAACCGGAGAATGCTATGGTTTGCGGGCCGTGGTTATACGGGATGCCTGCTTGCAGGCAAACTTCCGAGACGACCAACCCGGCAGCCTCCATCGAGACGAGGCGCTTGTCCGGGAAGCGGCACGGCTCGTCGGGATACGTGCACTCCTTGCACAGCGTGCACGTGCCGGCGGAAAGCGTCATGGTCTCGGCGCTCAGGCCAGCCTTGTCGATGGCTTCGACCAAATCGAGCACGCGGCGCTTTTGCAGCTCGCCGCCCTCCTCGATGGCCTCAACATCGAAGTCGTCCTCCATCTCGGTCACGGTCTGCACGACGAGGCAATGTTCGAACTCGTGCATCTGCCGCTCGAAGTCCTCGATTTCGCCGCATGCAGGCGGACACGCCCAGCTGTGGCCGTAAACCTGGCATTTGTTAGCCGAGCACATCGCGCGCACTTCCGGACGCGCGACCAGTTCCTTGGCGCTGCACGTTCCCATGAAATCGAAGCCCTGCTCTGCTGCCAACTGCTCAACCTTGTTCATAATTCCCCCAAGCCGCTTTTTCCCGCGAGGACGGCTTCTCGCCGCCTTGCAGAAACCCTTTCCCTAAAACTCCATCATCTCGACGTAGAAGTCGTTGAACTCCGACGATGTCGAAAGCTCGAGGTAATCGCACTTCTCGACGATTTCGTCTTCGCGTTGCTGCGCGGCGCTTGAAACGAGCAGCGCCGTGGCACCCTCGCCCGACGTGTTGCCCACGCTTGACGCACAGGAAAGCAGCTCCTTGGGAAACAACCCGATTGCAGCTGCCGATTCCAAGTTCAGGTACGCCCCGAAGCCGCCGGCGATCTCGAGTTTGCCGATGTCGGGCACCTGGATGCCCGCTGCCTCGACCATGGTCAGGATGCCGGCGCACACTGCCGCCTTGGCAAGCTGCAAGCTGCGCACGTCGGTCTGCGTGATGTAAATGGAACGGTCGGGCACGAGGTAGAACACGTTGTGGTCGTCTTCGCGCCCCACGAGCGAGGCGAGCGGCTCGTCGAGCTCGTCTGCACCGAGCAAATAACCCGTCTCGTCGACGACGCCCAAGCGCACCATCATGGCCACCGCGTCGACGATGCCCGTTCCGCAGATGCCGATGGGCGCCACGTCGCCGACGACCCCGATTGCAACTGCGCCGTTCTCCCAGGCCACCTTCGAAATGGCGCCCGGAGAAGCAGGCATGCCAAAGTGGACGTTGGCGCCTTCGAACACGGGGCCCGCCGCCGTAGCGCAGCACTTGATGCGCCCGTCAGCGGCAAGGGCCATCTCGCCGTTCGTGCCCAAGTCGAGGAACAGCCGCGTGCCCCCTGTGTCAAGCTCGCATGCCAGCATGCCGGCCGTGATATCACCGCCGACGTAACCCGCGATGCAGCGCGTGAAGTAGCACGGGCCCAAGCCGTCTATCTCATGCACATCGCCGAACAGCGACAGCGGGATGAACGGGTTGTAGCCGATGGTGTCGGGTGGCAGGCCCACGGCGATGTGCTGCATGACCGTGTTGCCCGCGATGGTCGCGCGCACGACCTCGTCTTGCGGGACTTTCGCCGTGGCGCACAGTTTCGCCTTCATCTCGCGCAGGGCGTCCTGGATGATACCCGTCATAAGGTCGAGCTTGCCGTCGATGCTGGCGGAGATGCGGCTGATCACATCGCTGCCGAACGCGATTTGCGGGTTGGCGCGACCCACCGTGGCCAGACGCTTTCCCGTGGACAGGTCGTGCAAGTGCGCGACGACCGTGGTGGTGCCGATGTCGATGGCCATGCCATAGCCCGTCGCCCCCTCGTCGGGCGGGAACGAGCTCGTCGTGCCGCTTTGCACGACGTCCATAGCGCCCGCATGCTCGACGACGACCTCCATGCCGTCTTTCACCGGAGTCATGCATGCCAAGCGGTAGCTCAAGCCCTCGTCGTCGCGTACGAGCACCTGGCAGCGGCGGCACTTGCCCACGCCGCCGCACGTCGCCTGTATGTCGATACGCTGCGCCTGCAGGACGTCGAGCACCGAGCATTCCTCGGTCACCTCGACTTCAAGCCGCTTGCCCGCGTCGTCAATGAGCAGCTTCAAGATAACTCACCGCCTTCGTATGTGTCTCCGAGCGGGAAGGGAGCCGCCCGGCGTCCCCCGGAGCGACTTCTCGCGGACTGCGACGAGCGCAGGCGCGGCGGGAGCGAGGACTGTCTGAGCCGCCGAAGGCGGCGAGTTCCGCAGCTGCCGCGCCGGAGCGAGGAGCGGTTAGCCCGCGATAAGCGGAGGGGGACGCCGGGCGGCTCCCTTCCCACTCGGAGACACATTCTAAAAGAAAACGGCGGGCATAACCACGCCCGCCGTTCAAAACTATATGTTGCGCTAATTAGTCGCGGTTCAGGGGGCCAAAGAGGTTCTCGCGATAAGCCTCGATGTAATCCATGCAGTAATCGTCGATGCCGAGCAGGGCCTCGGTTGCATGCATGACACCGTTCATGTCGCGGGAGGTCGGATCCATGATGGCGCCGTCCATGCCAGCAGCCATGACCAGGGTCATGAACGGGATGTTGATGTACTTGCGGCCCGGCAGACCGAAGGAGACGTTGGAGAGGGCGCCGGCGATGTGGATCGTCGGGTACTCGGCCTTGATCAGCCTGCACAGCTCGCAGCAGGTCTCGAGGGTGTCGGGGTTGGCACCGAGCGTCTCGACGAGCGGATCGATGTAGAGGCGGTCCGGAGCGATGCCGAATTCCTCGGCGCGGGCCATGATGTCATGGAACACCTTCATGCGGCCCTCGACGTCGGCCGGGATGCCCGTGTCATCGGACAGCAGCGCAACGCAACCCCACTTGGTGTCGGCGATCTTCGGGAACACGATGTCGATCTTGTTGCCTTCGCCCGACACGGAGTTGATGAGGCCAACGCGATCGCCGCAGAACGGCATGGCGTCGACGCAGCACTGGGGGTCGGGGGAGTCAATGGCGATGGGCAGGTCGGTCTCCTCCATGATCAGCTTGATCATCCACTCCATCGTTTCGAGCTCGTTCTCGTTGACCGAAGCGCAGCAGTCGATGTACGTCGCGCCGTACTGGGTCTGGATGCGAGCCATCTCGCGGATGTACTCTTCGTCACGAGCCGCAATCGCAGCACCGCATTTGGGGATGGAACCGTTGATCTTCTCGCCGATGATAATCACGTTGAACCTCCTTGGTCGCGCCGATTGGCTTTTTCCAATGCGGCAATTTTAGCAACAACTATCGATTGATGCTCGTGGACAATAGAAAAACATGCTGGTAAATATTTGTGAATGGGCATTTTGCACTAATACGCCGCATGGCTTTTGGGCATTTCTGACAAAAAACGGGAAACGAAAAACCTCTCCACCTTTGTCGTACAATTATGCGGTCATGAGAAGAAAGGAACGCATCATGTCCAAACCCCAACCTTCGATGGACCAATGGCTGGCTGAAGCAAAGGCATCCGAAAACGCCGACAAATGCGGCATGTTCCTCGTGCACAACGGCATTGTCCGCGCGACCGCCAAGGCGCAGGTGCGTCAGGGCGAGGAGATGCCGGCCGTGAACCAGGTCGAGTTCTCCTACGACGCAGCTGGCGTCGAGGCCGCCGTCGCCGAAGCGCTGACATGGGACGGGGTCTATTACGTGAAGGTGTGGCTGAACGAGGGCGCGCTGTCTGTGGGCGAGTCGATCATGTACGTGCTCATCGGCGCCGACATCCGTCCGCGCTGCATCGACGCGCTGCAAAACCTCGTCGGCAAGATCAAGAACGAGCTCGTCGTGGAAAAGGAAATCTACGTCGACTAGCCCACGCTAAGCGAAGAAGCAAAGCCTCCGCAGCACCGCCCTAGCGAACGTGATGCCGCAA
>CADAKR010000093.1 GCA_902788545.1 uncultured Coriobacteriaceae bacterium | reverse complement strand
TCGGCTCGTCGAGCAGCAGGATTTCGGGCTCCACCATGAGGGCGCGGCAGATCATGAGCTTGCGCTTCATGCCGCCCGACAGGTGACGCACCGTGCGATGCCCGAAATCAGCGAGACCGGCGAAGGCGAACAGCTCCTCTGTCTTGGCGCGAATCTCCTTCTTGCGCATGTAGTACAGGCGACCCTGGTATTCCATGACCTCGTTCATCGTCATGTCTTGACGCATGGAATACTCCTGCGTGACCACGGACAGCTTGCGCTTGACGGCAGCCGCCTTGCGATTCAGCTGCTGGCCATCAACGAGGATTTCGCCCTCGGTGGGCAAGAGCACCGTCGACATCATCGAGATGGTCGTGGTCTTGCCGGCACCGTTCGGCCCGAGCAAACCCAGAAACTCGTTCGTTTCGATCGTGAGGTTCAGGTGGTCGACGGCCGTGAAATCGCCGAAGCGCTTTGTGAGGTCGCGGATTTCGATCATCGTCTTAGCTCTACGATTCCTTGACGATGACCACCGAGAAGTAGTCGGCGTCTTCTTCAGTGATGTCGGCGAGGTGCGGGAAGACTTTCTCGTCGGGCAAGCCGCAGTTGGCAACCATCGACGCGCCGTCGAGCTGCCCGCATTCGGCCAGCTTGTCACGCAGGGCCAGGACCTCCCGACCGCTCTTCATGAACACCTTGTTCGCCGGCACGTCCAAGATCTCGTCGACGTCGCCGGACATGACAGGCGAAACGAGCAGGCGCTCGGACCCTTCGCACAGCACCATGCCCAGCCGTGCAGCGCTGGCCGAGAAAGACGTGACACCCGGGATAATGCATACATCGTAGCCAGAGGCGCGAACCTGATCGCTCACGGGCGCGAAGCTGGCGTACACGCCGATGTCGCCCAGGCACAGGTACGCAACGTTGCGCCCAGCTGCCAGGTGCTCGCAAATCAACCGAGCGTTTTCGGCATAAGCGGCTTGGCGGACTTTCGCATCGCGCGTCATGGGCGTCGGGCATTCGATCTGGGGCTTGCCCTGGATATGTTCTTCGGCAATGGAAAGCGCCGTCTGACGACCATGGCCGATATTGGGCACCGCGATGATGTCGGCGTCTTGGATGGCGCGAACCGCCTTCAACGTCAACAATTCAGGGTCGCCCGGACCCACGCTCACACCATACAGAACGCCCTTTGACATATTCGACCTCTTTTCATAGGAGTTGGGAACATTCTACACACTGAACAGGGAAGATTCAGGTTGCAGAGGAAGTTTCGCCGTATTCCACAAATGAGTCGCTCCATTGGGTTTTCGGGGACACTTCCTTGGCTATTCCTCCTCGAGTCTTATGTTGCCGCTGATGGGGTCGAAGACGCCCGGCTCCAGGTCGTAGAGCTCGTTGATGACCTCGGGGACGAAGATGTCGGCCGGCGGGCCTGCCGCCACGACGCCGTCGCCCTTGATGCACATGACGTAATCGCTGACCTTGCGCGCGAGCGGCAGCTCGTGCAGCGACATGATGACGGCCACGTCGCGCGTGCGCACGAGGCGGCGCAACACGTTCAGAAGCTCGATCTCGTAATGGATGTCGAGATAGTTCGTGGGCTCGTCGAGCATGATGATGTGCGGCTCCTGCGCGATGGCACGCGCGAGCAGGATGCGCTGTCGCTGGCCATCGGAAATCTGCATGAAATCGCGGTCGCGCAAATCCCACACGTGCACCATGTCCATGGCCTCGCGCACCTTTTGCCGATCCTCGTCGTCGAGGATGCCCAGGCGCCCCGTGTAGGGGTAGCGGCCCGTCTCCACGATGTCGGCGCACGTGAGCAGCTCGGTGCGCATGCGCTCGGTCAGCATGACCGACAATTCCAGCGACAGCTCGTGAGCGGACAGCTCTTTAACGGGTTTCCCCGAGATGAACACCGCACCGCCGAGCGATTCAAGATAGCCCACGATGCTCTTCAAGATGGTGGATTTGCCCGCTCCGTTCGGGCCGATGAGCGTGAGGATCTCGCCCGCATGCAACTGGATGTTCACATCGCTGATGAGAGGCACGCCGTCGTAGCCGACGATGAGGTTTTTGGTTTCAAGGTAGACGGGACGTTCCATTATCGCCTCGCCTTCTCGCGCTTCAACAGGATGCTGATGACGATCGGCGCACCGAAGATAGCCGTGACAGCCGAGATGGAGACCTCGGTTGGCGCGAACACGCACCGCGCGATGAGATCGCAGAACAGACAGAAGATGGCGCCACCCAGAAAAGCGCCCGGTATGACCACGAGTGGCTTGGAGGTGCCGAGCGCCCGCTTGATGACGTGGGGAACCGCGATGCCGACGAAGCTGATGGGGCCGGCGAACGCCGTGACCATGGCGGCCAGCAAGCTGGAAAGCAGGATGAGCGCGATGCGGAACGCGCGGATGTTCACGCCCATCGATCGCGCATATTGCTCGCCGAGCTGGAAAGCGCCGATGGGCTTGGACAAGCAGAACACGGCTGCGCTCGCCGCTATGACGACCACCGTCATGATGCCGATGTCGTTCCAGTTGGCGCCCGAGAAGCTTCCCAGCGACCAGTTCTTCAGGTTCACGATGTTGGCATCGGATGCGAACGTGATGAGGAAGTCGGTAGCGGCCGAGCAGATGTAGCCGATCATGACGCCGGCCACGATGAGCATCGACATCGAGTTGATGCGCCGCGATACGAGCAGCACGAACAGCATGGCGATGAGCGAGCCCACGAACGCCGAGATGACCATCATGCCGCTCGTCATGACGCCCGATCCGCCCACGATGACGATCATCACAAGCGCCACGACCAGCTTCGCGCCCGAGCTGATGCCTAAGATGAACGGGCCGGCGATGGGGTTGTTGAAAAACGTCTGCGGCAGAAAGCCCGAAAGCGCGAGCGCGCCGCCCAGCAAGGCGGCCGAGATGAGTCGCGGCAAGCGGATAGACCAGATGACCTGGTAGTTCGTGCTGTCGGTCTGCTGGCCGAACAGGATGGCCCACACGTCCTCGATCGGCACGTTCAGGCTGCCAACGCACAAGTTGACCGCCGACAGCACCACGAGCAGCACGGCCAGCACCGAGAACACGACGGTGACCCGCCGGTATCGCACGCTGCGGCCGAAACCGTCGTCGATTTCGCTCTGTTTTTGCATACCTCTCCTCGCAAGCAGCCGGACGTTTTGCTTCGAGCCGGACGTCCGGCTCGAAGCAAAACGTCCGAATTCTTATCCTAGCTTGTGCACGTACGTCGTATCAGCACCCGAGCCGGTGATCGCCGCGTTGAAATCGGCGATGATGCGGCCCGTTTGCATCATCTGCTGGTACATGTTCTGATCGGTCACCCACACGTTGCCGGACTGCACCGCCTTGAAATCCTTCAGCAACGCGTTTTTACCCAGCAAGTCGTCAAGGCTCTTCACGCTGCTGTCGATCGACGCGTTGTAGATGATGAGGTCGGCGTCTTTCGCCATGGAATAGAAACGCTCCATTTCCAGCGTCACACTCGACATGTTGCCCTCGGTTTCGGTTAGCTCCTCGAACGCGGTGGTGCCGCCGGCCTGCTCAATCATCTTCGTCACGTAATCGCCCGGCTTGCGCACAACCGCGTTGCCGTTCGAGTTGATGTAGAAGAACGCCACGGATTTGCCCGTCACCTCACTATTGACGCTGTTCACCTGGGCGATTTGCTCGTCGAAGAGCGCCTGGGCCTCGGATTCCCTATCGAGCATGGCACCATAGCATTTCACCCATTCGGTGCGGCCAAGCGGTTCGGGTTCATAGCTCGACATCTCGGTGAACACGGGAATGCCCAACTCGATGAGCTTCTCGCGCACCGATGGCGTGTGGTTGATCATCGTCGATTCGATGGCCAGCTTCACGCCCTTGCCCAGCAGCAGCTCGTAGTCGGGCGTGTTGTACTTGCCGCCGTACACCATGGCGCCCGAATCCATTGCCGCAACTGCCGAGGGAATGTACCAGTTGTCATGCGAGATGCCCGATACCGTGATGCACCCAAGCGCGTCGAGCGCGTCGAACAGGCACATCGTGTCCGATGCGACCAGGTACAGGTCGCTGAGCGGTTGCTGGATGACCGCGATGTCGCTTGCCAATCCCTCGGGTGTGGGCTTGCCTTCGGGCACCGTGAGGTAACGGCCGCCATCGGACAGGCAGAACAGCTTGTACCCGTCATCGTAGTAATCGACCGTGAAGCACTTCGCGTACTGCAACGGCAGCGACGACTTGACCTTCCAGCCGTTGCCCAAATCGTCGTTGTGGAAATCCGCGACCAGCGCCGTCATGGAACCCGCGTTTATCGTCGAGCCCTCGCCTTCGGGGTTGAAGCTGATCGTGTAGTCGATCATGTGCGGCGTGCTCATGGCGGTCGTCTCGGCCTGAACGGCAAGATCCTCGTCGATCGTCGCCACGGGGATCTCGAACGTCGAGTTGCCCCCGTTGTTCACGGGCAGATACTCGACGCCGTCTACGACCATCTTGTCGTAATTCGAGCTCGACCACACGACGGTCAGGGTCATGGTGCCGTCGGCGTTCACGACGAGCTTCGTCGGGCTTTGGATGCCCGCGCGCCCCGATCCGCCGTTCAATGCCACCTCGATGTCGTATTCGCCCTCCGCCGTAACGTTGACTTCGGTAGAGGCACCTGATGAGGAAGCTGATTGCGTGGGCGCGCCAATGCCGGTCTGCCCGCATCCTGCGCAGAGCGCCAAGGTGCACGCAACTGCGCTTACTATCAGCACACGCATGAGTTTCTTCGTCATATGTCTCTCACCTCGTACAGAACGGGCGGGACGGGCGTTTGCGCACCCGCCCCGCCTGCCGGGAAAGGAAGTGCATATGGGGCAAGCTTAGCACCTGCCCCATTGCATCGTCGATTGGGCACTTAGCCGATGGCGGCCTTCACGTGGTCGACGTAAATCTGCTGGACCGCGGGAATCTCGCCGAGGCCGTTGATCTGGCAGTCAACCTTGTCGAATGCCTTGGCAGCCGTGAACTGGCTGATCCAGGACTCGGGATCCTCGGGGTCGGCCATGTCGTTGTTGGCATGATCGCCAGCGACGACCATCAGCGGACGCAGGACGACGTTCTTGAAGCCGGCATCCTTGACCTTGCCGATGACGACGGAGCACTCGGTGTCCGCGGGCTCGCCCTCCACAGTGCCGATGAAGACGTTCTTGAAACCGAGCTGATCCATCACGGTCTGCATCTGGTTGTAGGTGACGTTGGCGGTGTGCGAGGTGCCATGGCCCATGAGCACCAGGGCGGTGTCCTCGGGAACGGCAGCAGCAGCAACGACAGCCTGAGCGACGGCCTTCTTGTCGTCGTTGATGACGGTGGCATCAGCGCCCACCTCGCCAAGCAGCGGCTCGGCGATCTTGATGGATGCGATCTTGCCCTCATACGGCTTCAGGGCAGCGACGAGCTCGTCGTACTCCGCGCCATGCATGAGATGCGTCGGGGCGATGACAAGCTCCTTCACGCCGGCGTTAACCGCAGCTTCGAGAGCCTGCTCCATGTTGTTGATCTTCTCGCCATCGCGAGCCTGGACATGGTTGATGATGATCTGGGCCGTAAACGCGCGGCGGACGGCGTAATCGGGGAACGCGGCGGCAATGGCCTTCTCGACGGCGCCAATCGTGGCAACGCGGTTGTCGTTGAACGACGTTGAACGACGTGCCGAAGCTGACGACCAGGATCTCCTTATCCTTGTCGGGAGCCGTGGCCAGCGGATCGTCCTTGGAAGCGTCGCCCGTATCAAGGGCGAAGTAGTCCTTCTCGGCGACGAGTTCCTGCTGAGCCGGGGTCAGGGCGTCCCACGCCTTCTTGGCTGCTTCGCAGTCGGCATCGGTCGTGGCGGTGCGCTCCTGAACCTGGATCTTGGCGATTGCCTCGTCAACGGCGGCAGCAGCAGCTGCATCGGCGCTGGCCGAGCTGGCCGAGGCGGACGCGGATGCGGAGGCGGAGCTGCCCGACGCGCTCGCGGCCTTGGAGCTGCCCGAAGACGAGCAACCCGCGATTGCGAATGCCATGACGGCTGCAATGGCCATCACGACAAGCGGTTTAACGAACTTCATACAAATACCTTCCCTTTCTCTCTACTTTGCCTTTCCCGCACGGACGGGTCCTTCACCCGTCCATTGTGCACATGATTTGGGGCGCCTTACTTCGCCACCGGATCGGTAACGGAGACCTTGTGGTCGTACCAGGTGCCCTTCTCGCCGAGGATGGCAACGTCAAACTCCTGGCCAATCGCCGGCACGGGAATGTCGAACCCGTACACTTCCTCGGTCGCTCCGTCCTTGTAAGTCACCTTGTCAGTTGACGGCTGAATGAGATTCGCGGTGTCTTTTTCCGCATCTGCCGCCAAGCCCGCATACAGGTTGACAATCTTTTTGGAGGCAAGATGCACATGGATGGTCATGCTGCCATCGGCGGCGACGGTGAGCACGCCCTTGCCCTCGTCGGCTTCGTTAACATGGAACATGGAGCTATCGGTGTTGAAGGTGGCGGTGTATTCGCCCGGAGCAAGCGCCGAGGCGGCCGACGCCGTAGCGGAGCTGGCAGCGGCACTCGTGCTTGCAACACTCGATGCTGCGCTGACGCTCGATGTGGCAGCAGATGATGCGCTGGCGCTCGCCGAGGTCGAAGACGCACTTGCCACGCTCGAAGACGAGCCGGATGCGCACCCCGCAACCGCCATGGCTGCAACGAGCATCATGGCCGCGATGATGATTCCCATTCCCTTTTTCATGAACAACAACCCCCTTCTGCCACCTCGCCAGGCGAGGGGCACCCATTCTAAGCAGGAACTGTTGCTGGGAACGAAAGCGCAACGTCAGACGCCACCAGCACTGGTGGCGCGGAACGTACGCCGGGGTTCACAGCGTTTCAGCTCCAATAGGACAGCTCAGGTGCCCTGGCTTGGCGACATGCGCCTCACAGTAATGGCCCTTGCCCGGGATTCTCACCCGGTTTCCCTTGCACGCCCGCATCATGCGGGCGGTCACTGCCCTTTTGCTTCTTATGCAAAGCTTAGTAATTATAGCTTTAAATCCAGCCAGCACTTGCAGCGATGGCCGATTAGCGCGAATTCAGCATCATATAGACGCTATTCTCAAAAAATTGTGCAAAATGACTAATACGACTAACTACGCATAA
>CADAKR010000092.1 GCA_902788545.1 uncultured Coriobacteriaceae bacterium | reverse complement strand
TTGACGAACTTGCCGGCAAGCTCCTTGATGTCGGCCAACGGAACCGGCGGGTTGCTGGGCAGGTCGGCCCATCCCATGAAGTTGGAAGAATAATCGACCGCTTCCTGCGAGAAGTCGTAGAGCGTAGCGTCCTTCGCGTGGATGCGGCTGGCGGCACGACTCTCGAGCAGCTTGGCGATGGTGGGTGTTGTTTCTGTCATAGCGGCCTCGCAATCGATTCGTGAAAACGCTTGCTGTTCGTTCTTGGGGCGTCATGGAACAACCCCTACGGTCATTATGTCACCTCACACCTTCCAGGGCCAATCACAGCGCCCCATCAGGCGATTTGTAACGCACACCGTCGCTGTGCGTCACATTAGCGGACAAGGACGGCGGCAAGCTCCTTGATGGCGGCACGACTGTCGTCGGCAAGCGCGCTTTTGATGGTGACGACGGGTTCGACGAACTCGATGTCCTTGCATGCTTCCATCTTGGCGCGCATCGCCTTCGCGGCGTTTGGCGCCCACGTGCCGTTTTCCATGAACGCCACGCGGCGGTTCTGGAAAGCGTGATCGGCCAGATGGTCGATGAACTCCTTCATGAACGGGAACATGTCGGCGTTGTACGTGGTGCTGACGAGCACCAGCGTGCCGTAGCGGAACGCATCCTCGACCGCCTCGGCCATATCGTCGCGGGCAAGGTCGGAAACGGCGACCTTGGGGCAACCAGCCGCTTCCAGCTCGGCAGCCAACAGCTCGGCGGCCTCTTTCGTATGGCCGTACACCGAGCAATACGCAATGGCCACGCCTTCCGTTTCCACTTCGTAGGCCGACCAGGTCTTGTACAGGCCGAGGTAATAGCCCAAATCCTCGGTGAGCATCGGACCATGCAGGGGGCAGATTGCCTGGATGTCGAGCGCAGCGGCCTTGTTCAGGACCGCCTGAACCTGCTTGCCGAACTTGCCGACGATGCCGAAGTAGTAGCGACGCGCCTCGCACGCCCAATCCTCTTCGACATCGAGCGCGCCGAACTTGCCGAACGCGTCGGCCGAGAACAGCACCTTGTCGGCGGCATCGTAGGTCATCATGACTTCGGGCCAGTGCACCATCGGCGCCGCGATGAAGCGTAGCGTGCGCGCACCAAGCGACAGCTCGTCGCCCTCCTTCACGACGATGCGGCGGTCTTCGTAGCTTTGCCCGTAAAAGTTCTGCATCATGTCGAACGCCTTGGCAGTCGCAACCACCTGCGCGTTGGGGAACGAATCCATGAAGCGCGTGATGTTGGCGGAATGATCGGGCTCCATATGCTGCACGATAAGGTAATCGGGCGCCTTGCCGTCGAGCGCCGCCGCCAGATTGCCGAGCCACTCGCTGCCGAAATTGGCATCGACCGAATCCATGACCGCGGTTTTCTCGTCAATGACGACATAGGAGTTGTAGGCCATGCCGTTCGGCACCGCATACTGACCTTCGAACAGGTCGATCTCGTGGTCGTTTACACCGATGTAGGCGATGGAATCCGTGATCTTCATGAGCTCCCCCTTTGCTGTAATCGCTTTGCTCCATGTTAACCCATTGAAGATGGTTCATTTGGGCATGTAGGAGCGTCTTTCTGATGCCTTCGGCGAGTCGCAGGGCGTCCTTACGACACGGCCTGGCTGTCGCCTTCCAGGGCTTGTTCCACTTGCTGCAGCTGGGTGCGGATGGCCTCGCGCGAGGTGCCGCCCTCGGTTGTGCGGGCGTCAGCGATCGCCTCCAAGTCGAGCGCGTCGACGATATCGGCTTCGAACAGGTCGCTTTCGGCCTTGAAATCTTCAAGCGAGAGGTCTTCCAAGCCGCAGCCACGCTGTTCGCAGAGCAGCACCAGATGCCCCACCACCTCATGCGCGCGGCGGAACGGCATGCCTTTCTTCGCCAGGTAATCGGCGACGTCGGTGGCGCCGAGATACCCTTTCGCCACTTGCGCGCGCATGGCCTCGGCGTTCACCTGCATGGTGGAGAGCATGCCCGTCATGCACGTGTAGCAATCCTCGAGCGTGCGGGCGGCGTCGATGGCGCCCTCCTTGTCTTCCTGCAAGTCCTTGTTGTAGGCCAGCGGCAGCGCTTTTACCGTGACGAGGAGCGCCACCAGATCGCCCACGACGCGCCCCGTCTTGCCGCGGATGAGCTCCGCGAAATCGGGGTTCTTCTTCTGGGGCATGATGGACGAGCCCGTGGAGAACGCGTCGGACAGCGTGATGAACCCGAACTCCGAAGTGGACCACAGCACGATTTCCTCGGCCAGGCGCGACAGGTGTACGCACGACACGGTGCAGGCGTAATCCAGGTCAAGCAGGAAATCGCGATCGGACACGGCGTCGAGCGAATTGGCCGTGATGTCTGCAAATCCCAACTCGGCAGCCGTCATGCGGCGGTCAAGCGGATACGTGGTGCCGGCAAGCGCGGCAGAACCCAGCGGGTTCACATCGGCGGCGTCGCGCGCAGCGGCCAGGCGCTTGTAATCGCGCGCAAACATGTGAGCGTAGGCCAGCAGGTGATGCGCCAGGAACACCGGCTGCGCGTGCTGCATATGGGTGTAGCCGGGAAGCAGCACGTCCATGTGCGTCTTCGCCTGGTTGACAAGCGCCTGGCGCAGCGCCACATTGGCGGCCATGAGATCGGTCGCACGCTGCTTGGCGAACAGGCGCGTGTCGGTTATGACCTGGTCGTTGCGCGAACGCCCGGTATGCAGGCGCGCGCCAGCCTCGCCGATGTCGGCGATGAGCGCCTTCTCGATGGACATGTGGATGTCCTCGTCGTTGATATCGAACTCGAATTCGCCCGCATCGATGCGCTCCTTGATGCGATCGAGCCCCGCAACGATGGCCTTGACGTCCGAGGCGCTGATGATGCCCTGTGCGCCGAGCATGCGCGCATGCGCCTGCGAACCGGCGATGTCCTGAGCATACAGCTGCTTGTCAACGGGCAGCGACGCGCCGAAACGCTGCGTGAACTCCGAGACGTCTTCCGTGAACCTGCCTGACCAGAGTGCCATGGCCTTCCTTTCTATAAAAGTTGGACGTTCGGCTTCGAGCTAAACGTCCAACTTGCAGTGGATATCGACCGGAGCGGTTTCCAAATTGGACGTTTAGCTCGAAGCCGAACGTCCAACTGCAACTACCCGCCCCTGGCGACTTGAGCTCTTACGCGTTCTTCGCGCGGTTCTTCGCCCACGTCTTGGCGGACAGGGCGAACAGCTCGATGAAGCCGGCGGACGACTCGTGGTTGAACTGGTCTTCTTTGTCGTAGGTGGCCAGCTCGTAGCTGTACAGCGAGTAATCGGATTTGCGGCCGACGACCGTGCAGGTGCCCTTGTAGAACTTGCACCGCACAAGTCCCGTCACCCCGTCCTGCGTGCTGGCGATGAACGCGTCGAGCGCAGCCTTGAGCGGCGCGAACCACTGGCCGTAGTACACGCATTCGGCCCACTTCTGCTCGATGCCGAGCTTGTAGTGCAGCACTTCGCGTTCGAGGCACATGTCCTCCAGCGCCTTGTGCGCCGTGATGAGCGCCAACGCGGCCGGCTGCTCGTAGCATTCGCGGCTCTTCACGCCGACGAGGCGGTTCTCGATCATGTCGAGGCGACCATAGCCGTTGCGACCGGCGATTTCGTTGAGCTTGTAAATGACGTCGAGGAAGCTGAGCTTCTCGCCGTTGAGGCCGCACGGGACGCCGGCTTCGAACTCGATGTCGACGTATTCCGCCTTGTCGGGCGCGTTCTCGGGGGAATCGGTCATCGTGTAGATGTCCTCGGGCGGCTCGTTCATCGGGTCTTCCAGGACGCCGCACTCGATGGCACGGCCCCACAGGTTGTCGTCGATGGAATACGGCTTGGCGTTGGTGACAGGCACCTCGACGCCATGCTCGGCAGTCTTGAAGGGCCATTCACGTACGGGCGCGATGATCTGCAGCGACGGGTCGAGCAGCCACACGCTCGTCTCGAAACGCACCTGGTCGTTGCCCTTGCCGGTGCAACCATGCGCAATGTACTTCGCACCATGCTGGTGGGCGATTTCAACGAGGTGCTTGGAAATGACCGGACGCGAAAGGGCGGAAAGCAGCGGGTACTTGTTTTCGTACAGGGCGTTGGCGCGGATGGCGTCGGTTAGGTACTCGTTGACGAATTCCTCGCGCATGTCGACGACGTACGCTTCGATGGCGCCGGTGCGCAGCGCTTTCTGGCGGATGGCCTCGAGGCCTTCATGCTCCTGCCCGACTTCGCCGATGACGGCGATGACGTCGAGATCATGCTCGTCGATGAGCCACTTGATGCAGATGGACGTGTCAAGCCCGCCGGAATACGCGAGCACCACCTTTTCCCGTTCGGTCATGTTTGTTCCCTTTCCTAACTCAAACTACCTTGTTCGCTTTGTCTTTGCAGGATTTTACAGCAGCTTCTTTAAACGTTCTATGAGTGTATCGACATCTTCCTTCGTGCAGATGAGGGGCGGAAGGAAGCGCAGGGTGTGCGCGCTGGGGGCGTTCAGCACCAAACCTGCCGAAAGCGCAGCCAACACGATGGCGGGCGCATCGACGGTGTCATCGAACTCGACGGCATCCATGAGGCCCAGGCCGCGCACCTCCTTCACGTGCGGGAGGGTGGCAAGCTGTTCGCGCAGGTACGCGCCGACTTCCTCGACGTTTTCCGCGATGCCCTCGGCCTCGACCGTGTCGAGCACCGTGTTGGCGGCCACAACGGCCAGGCAGCTGCCGCCGAACGTCGTGCCGTGCGTGCCGGGCTCGAAAGCCTGGGCAACCCGTTTCCGCGCAGAGCAGGCGCCCATGGGAACGCCGCCGCCAATGCCCTTCGCCATGGTGACGATGTCGGGCATGACATCGAACTGCTGGAACGCGAACGGCGTTCCGCAGCGGTACATGCCGCACTGAACCTCGTCGAAGATGAGCACGGCATCGCGCTCTTTCGTGAGGCGACGCGCTGCTTGCAGGAACTCTTCGGTGCACGGGTACACGCCGCGTTCGCCCTGAACCGGCTCGAGCAGCATGCCGCAAATCTGGTCGCCCTTTTCGGCGAACAGGCGCTCGAGGGCTGCAACGTCGTTGATCGGCGTTGGCACAAATCCCTCGGGAAGCGGTTGGAACAATTCCTGTTTCACGGGCTGGGCCGTGGCGGCAAGCGTCATGACCGTGCGGCCGTGGAAGCTGCCTTCCAGCACGACGATGAGGCGCGGGGCGTCTTTTTTCCCGGCGGCATCAGCCTTGCGCCGCGCGTACAGGTGCGCCAGCTTGATAGCGCATTCGTTGGCCTCGGCGCCCGAATTGGCGTAGAACGTCTGCCAGTCATCCGCATGGGCGCAGGAAAGGTTCTGCTTCAGCAGGTTGGACAGCCTTTCGGACAGCTGGCCCCTGCCCTCGATGTAGAAGTAGTTGCTGACATGCATGAGCGTGGCAACCTGGTCTTGCAATGCTTCCACAAGCGCCGGATGACAGTGCCCCAGGCTGACGACGCCGATGCCGCTGAGGAAGTCGAGGTACTCGTTGCCTTCGTCGTCCCACAAGCGCATGCCCTCGCCGCGGACGAACTCGACCGGCTTGCGGCCGAACGTGTGCATGACGTAAGTTTCTTCGAGTTGCTGTTGTTGCTCCAAAGTCATGGCGATTCCTTTCCAAGCGAACCTTTGGGGAGCACCCTTCGGTTCGGTTATTTGTTTTCCAAGAGCTTGCTGGCGAAATTGCCGATGGGGCCATGCACGGCGTTGACCGCGTCGGCGCTGTCGGCGTATACGGCGGTGCCCACGCCGGTGAGGGTGAGCATTTCCAGCAAGATGGCGTGCGGGATGGTGCCGTTGATGATATAGGCGCTCGACACGCCGCCTTCGATGGCGTCAACGCACGAACGCAGCTTGGGAATCATGCCCGACGAAAGCGTCCCGCCCTCGATGAGGTCGTGCGCTTCCTCGAGCGAGAGCTGCGACACGAGCGTGTCCTTGTCGTCGAAATCGAGGTACAGGCCGTCGACGTCGGTGAGGAACAGCACTTTGGCAGCGCCCGTGGCGGCAGCGATTTCGCCAGCCATGACGTCGGCGTTCACGTTGCAGTAGCCACCGTCGTTGCCGATGGCGACCGAAGCGATGACCGGGATGTAATCGGATGCGACGAGATCCTGCAGCAAGGCCCCGTTGATGCGCTTGATCCTGCCCACGCGGCCAAGATCGGCCGAAACGGGCTCGGCGATGACGGTGCCGCCATCGACGCCGTTCACGCCCACGGCGATGTTGCCATGCTCGTTCAGGGCGCGCACGAGCTCCTGGTTGACCTTGCCGGCCAGAATGGTGCGCACGATTTCCATGCCCTCGTCGGTGGTGACGCGCTGGCCGTTCTTGAACTCGACGGGAATGCCCGATTCCTCCATGGCGCGGGTGATGTCCTTGCCGCCGCCGTGGACGATGATGGGGTTCACGCCGACCGTCTTCAGCAGCACGATATCGCTCATGACATCGGCGCGCAGCTTCGGGTCGACCATGGCGGCGCCGCCGTACTTGATGACGATGGTCTTGCCGGTGATGTTCTTGATCCAGGGAAGCGCCTCGGCGAGCAGCTGGGCGGTTTCCTGATCGGTTACGCCGTTAGGACGTGTGTCTTTCGAAAACTTCATGTGCGGTAATCTCCATTGATCGTGACGTATTCATGTGAGAAATCGCAGGTCCACATGACCGTGCGTGCGGTGCCGGCGCCCAAATCGACGTCGATGTCGATTTCCGGGCGCTCGAATCGTCGCAGCGCCTCTTCCTCGCTGAAGGGAACGGGCAGGCCCGCACGCAGCACGGGCATCCCCATGATGTCGATGGAGACGTCTTCCTGGCAAAACTGCGCACCCGAACGGCCCGCAGCGCCGGCGATACGGCCCCAGTTGGCGTCGTGGCCGAAAATGGCCGTCTTCACGAGCGGCGAGTTCGCGATTGCGCGAGCCGCCATATCGGCCTGTGCATCGGTAGCCGCACCAGCCACACGCACGGTGATAAGACGCGTGGCGCCTTCGCCGTCGGCCGCCATGCCGCGCGCGAGCGTGTCGCACACCGCGTGCAGGGCGTGCTGGAACTGCTCGAGTGCAGGCGAACCCGCTTCGAACGGCACCGCATCCGGGGCAGCTGCGCCACTGGCGAACAGGAAGCAGCAATCGTTGGTGGACGTGTCGGAATCGACCGTGATCTTGTTGAAGCTGGTGGCCACGGCATCCGTGAGCGCCGCATGCAGCATATCGGGCGCAACGGGAGCGTCGGTCGTGATAGCCGAAATCATGGTAGCCATGTTGGGCATGATCATGCCAGCGCCCTTGGCCATGCCGCCTATGGTGAAAATGCAGCCGGGATACCCGATCGCATCGCCTGAAAACGAGACCGCGCATTCCTTCGGGCGCGTGTCGGTCGTCATGATGGCGCGCGCGGCATCCGCTCCACCGTTTTCGGAAAGGGCGGCGAAGGCCTGCGGCACGCCGGTTTCGAAGATGCTCATATCTAGCTGTTGGCCGATGACGCCCGTCGAGGCGATCATGACCTCGGTAGCCGGGCAGCCCACAGCTTCGCTGACAATTTCAGCCGTGCGATGGGCGGATTGGATGCCAACCGAGCCCGTCGCCGCATTGGCGGTGCCGGAATTCACGACGAGCGCACGGGCGGTGCCGTACGACACGCCGTCGAGGTGTTCGCGCGAAACCGTGACAGGTGCGGCGCAGAACACGTTCTGCGTGAACGTGGCCGCGCAGGCCGCAGGCTCGTCGGCGACGAGTAACGCCAGATCGAGCCGGCCCGGGTCCTTCCGGAAGCCCGCATGAACGCCGGAAGCCCGAAAACCCGAAGCACTGGTGGCGCCACCACCTTCGATGACCGAAAGGCCACTGTAATCGGGAGAGCCTCCTCCCAGGTTAAGCGGTTCGATGTCCGTTTCGTACTGCATGACGGTCCTTCGCGTTATGCCGGAATGGCGATGAGGTCGAGGCCCGCGGTTTCGGGCAGGCCAAACACGATGTTGGCGCACTGGACGCCCTGACCGGCTGCGCCCTTGCCCACGTTGTCGATGGCGCAAGTGGCCACGATGACGTTGGCGTGGGCGTTGTAGACAGCCGCCACATGTGCGCGGCACGTGCCCGCAACCGATGACGTTTTGGGCTGCTTGCCATCGGTGAGCACGGTGACGAGCGGCGCGTTTTGATAGAAGCTCTGGTACACCTCGTCGAGGACGGCTTGGTCGACAGACGCGCTGCCCAGCGGGATGGTGACCGTGGAAAGCAGGCCGCGATCGAGCGGAGCCAAATGCGGCGTGAACACGAGCCGGCCCTCGATGCCGAGGATCTGCTCGATTTCGGGCGTATGGCGATGGTTGGCCACACCGTACGCCTCGACGTTTTCGTCTGCGAAGCAGAAGTGCGTGCGCTCGGTGGCCTTCTTGCCTGCGCCAGACACGCCCGACACAGCGTCGGCCACAACGGGACCCTCGCCTGCCAGGCCGGCGCGGAATGCCGGAGCGGCGGCCAGCGATGTGGCGGTTGGGTAGCAGCCGGCGCACCCCACGAGCACGCCTTCGCCCGCCGCGTGCTTGGCGGCCAGCGCCTCCAAGCCGTCGCGGAACAGCTCGGGCAAGCCGAACGCTGCTTCAGCCAACAGGTCGGTGGCCGTGTGCTTCACCTGATACCACTGCTCGTAAACCGCCGGATCCTTCAGGCGGAAGTCAGCGGATAAATCGATGACGGCCACGCCCGCCTTCACGAGGGCGGGAGCCTGGGCGATGGCAGCCGTATGCGGCACGGCCAAAATCACGACATCGCACGTGTCGAGCTGCGCTTCGTCGTGCGCGGAAAACACCAGGTCGGTGACGCCTTCGAAATTGGGGTACAAATCAGCCAAGCGCTTGCCTGCAAGCTCGTTCGACGTAGCGGCCACCAGCTCGAATTCAGGATGGCCCAATATGAAACGCGCGGCCTCGATTCCCGCGAACCCGGCCGCACCGACAACACCAGCTCGTATGCTCATGAGACTTCGCCCCAATCTTGTTTAACGTGAGCCTTCATCCTAAAAAACCGCCTTGCCAATTGCAAGATATTTACTGCATAAACCCTCGACGCGGCACAATATGCCCTACAAATGCAGCATTTCGCGCTCTGAACGGTTCAGCAAATCGCTATCGCACAAGATACGCTCGAACACCGCGGGCCGCATGGCAACCAGGCATTCGTCTTCTCCATCGTACACGACGACCGGCTCATCCGTCCCGTGCGCTACCGCGACGAGCGCGTCCGGACCCGACAATGTGCGCAATTCGATAAGCTCCATGAGTTCCTCCGTTTCCTATGTGATTGGCTTTACAAGCGGGATTGTACCATGAAATACGTACATTTGTTTGTTTTTTACGAGGGTGCACTGTACCTGTTGCGGGACACGCAAATCGAGCGCCAGGCTGACCGCGTTAAACGGGAAGAATGTTTCCGAAAATCATGACCGCGGCGCATGCGACGGCGATGAAATCCAGATTGTCGGACGTGCCTTCGAGTTCGAATCAACGCGTACGCGCAAGGACATGTTCGAGGAGCTGGACATCTGATTCGCGGATGA
>CADAKR010000091.1 GCA_902788545.1 uncultured Coriobacteriaceae bacterium | reverse complement strand
GCCCGCCGTATCTTTGGCGAGCGCCGTGTGGGGCATACGGGAACGCTCGATCCGATGGCTTCCGGCGTCCTCCCGCTGTGCGTGGGTCCCGCGACGCGCCTCGACCAGTACCTGACCGGTCACGATAAAAGCTATCGCGTCGATATCACGTTCGGATTCGAGACCACGACAGATGACGCGCAAGGCGAGCCGACGACGGTGGGGGAGCCTGGCGCCGCTCTGTTCGACGAGGCCCAGGCGCGCGCTTTCGTCGTCACGACGATTGGAACCCATGAACAGGTGCCGCCCCAGTATTCCGCCATCAAGGTGAACGGCAAAAAGGCCTACGAAGTCGCGCGAAAGGGAGGGCAGACTGCGTTAACGCCGCGGACTATAGAGATATACGATGCCGACCTGTGCGCGTGCTGCGTCGATGCGCAGACGGGCTTGCCCGTGTGGAGCGTCGATTTCTCGGTTTCGAAGGGGACCTACATCAGGTCGCTCGCCCGCGACATCGGCCGTGCCCTCGGGTGTCCCGCCCACGTCTCTGCGCTGCGCCGCCTGAACGTGGGCGCTATCACGCTCGAAGAATGCGTCAGCCTCGAAACGCTCGAGCAGCAGGGAACTGCCGCCGCGCTCGATCCCGTGGCTGTGCTCGGCTTCCGTTACGCGTTCTGCGACGAGGCCGAAAAACCCCTGTTAGCAGGGGCGAAGCTCCCAACAAGCGCAATCGCCCTGAACGAGCCTCCCGTCCTCGGCGAGGCCTTGGGCCTGTCCACCTGCACGAGCAGCGTCATCCCAAGCGTTGAGGCTCCTCGCGATGGCGAGCTCGCCTCGATGGTCCTGGGCAATCGCCTGAAAGCCCTCTACTCTTACAGCGCCTCTTCCGACGCCTGGAAGCCCGCCTGCGTGTTCTCAATCCCCATCGCCCGCAACTGAGCAGGTCCCCTGCGGCGGGAGATGGCTTTCACTCCTGCATTCGGGACATTCGGCCCTTCTACCCCAAAAGTTCGGCGATTCTGGCCAATTGCACGCTCATTTCCCTTAAAATAGGCAAGTTGCTGTTTTCAAGCTATTCTGCCCGGTTTGAAAACGGCAACGTGAAACGTTCGTTTAGCAGCAAGGAGGAATCACGTGACTACCGCGGTAGCCTGGATGGCCCCGATATGTGCCCTCGTCGGCATTCTCGTGGCCGTCAACCTCGGACGCTCGGTCCTGAAAGCGGATCCGGGCTCTGAGAAGATGAACAGCATTTCCATCAAGATCCAGCAAGGTGCCCAGGCCTTCCTGATGAGCGAGTACAAGCTGCTCATCATCTTCATGGCCGTGGTCGCCATCATCATGGCCATCGTGCCGGTGCTCGGCCCGCTCATGGCGCTCGCGTTCGTCACGGGCGGCGTGCTCTCGGCGGCAGCCGGTTACGTTGGCATGTACGTGGCCACGCGTGCGAACACGCGCACGGCCCATGCCGCCGAGGAATCGGTTGCCAAGGCTCTCAACATCAGCTTCAAGTCGGGCCTCACGATGGGCCTGTGCGTGGCGTCGTTCGCCTTGATGGGCTTGTCGCTGTGGCTTCTCCTGCTCGTGTTCGGTATCGACCTGTCGCTGCCCGAGCTCATCCACGAGCGCATCGACATCGTCGAGGGCTTCGCCACCGGCGCTTCTGCCGTGGCCCTGTTCGCCCGTGTTGGCGGCGGTATCTACACCAAGGCTGCTGACGTGGGCGCCGACCTGGTCGGCAAGGTCGAAGCCGGCATCCCCGAGGACGACCCCCGCAACCCGGCGACCATCGCCGACAACGTGGGCGACAACGTGGGCGACGTCGCGGGCATGGGCGCCGACCTGTTCGAGTCCTACACCGGCTCCATCCTGGCCCCGACCATCCTGGCCGCCACGTTCGGCGCGTTGGGCTACTTCAACGGCCAGATCGACTTCGTGTGGGCTCTCGTCACGCCGGTCATCATCGCGGCATGCGGCATCATCACGTCGATCATCGGCCTGTTCGCCGTTCGCACAAAGGAGGGCGGCGAGCTGCACAAGGCCCTGAACCGCGGCACCTACCTGGCTGCCGGCATTGAGATCGTCATCATCTTCGTCATCTTCTACATCTGGAATACCCAGACGTTCGACTGCCAGCCGCTGTTCCTGTTCGGCTCGGTCATCTGCGGTCTGGTCGCCGGCCTTGCCATCGGCAAGATCACCGAGTACTTCTGCTCCGATGCGTACAAGCCGGTCCACAAGATCGCCGAGTCCGCCGAGACGGGTGCGGCGACGGTCATCATCGAGGGCATCGGCACGGGCATGCTTTCCACCATCGCCCCGATCATCCTGGTTTCTCTCGCCATCATCGGCGCGTTCACGTTCGGCAACATGGCGTTCCCGAACGCCAACGTCGAGTTCGGCGGCATTGCGGCTGGCCTGTTCGGCGTCGGCCTGGCAGCAACGGGCATGCTGTCCAACACCGCCATCACCATCGGCGTCGACGCGTACGGCCCTGTGGCTGACAACGCGGGCGGCATTGCCGAGATGGCCGGCCTCCCCGAAGAGGTCCGCGACCGCACCGACGCGCTCGATGCCGTCGGCAACACCACGGCCGCCATCGCGAAGGGCTTCGCCATCTCGTCTGCAGGCTTGGCTGCCATTTCGCTGTTCGTGTCCTTCCAGGCCACGATGCATGCTCAGATTCCCGGTTTCGAGCTGACGCTCACCGACCCGCTCATCGTCGCCGGCATCTTCATCGGCGCCATGATGCCGTTCATGTTCGCGGCATTGACCATGGGTGCCGTGTCGCGCGCTGCTCATGCCATGGTCGAGGAAGTGCGTCGCCAGTTCCGCGAGATTCCCGGCATCATGGAATACGAGAACGAGCCCGAATACGACAAGTGCGTCGCCATATCCACCAACTCCGCCCTGCGCGAGATGATGCTTCCCGGCATCCTGGCGGTGGTCGTGCCCATCATCATCGGCTGCCTCAACCCGGCCATGCTCGGCGGCTTCCTCGCCGGCGCCGTGGCCACCGGCATGCTGATGGCCATCTTCATGTCCAACGCCGGCGGTGCGTGGGACAATGCCAAGAAGTACATCGAAAAGGGCGCGCATGGCGGCAAGGGCTCCGATGCACACAAGGCCGCGGTCGTGGGCGACACGGTCGGCGACCCGTTCAAGGATACGTCCGGCCCGTCGATGAACATCCTCATCAACCTCATGACGATCATCTCGCTGACCTTCAGCCCGCTGTTCATCATGATCCAGACGATGCTGTAAGCCGCAATCGGCATACGGAATCAAGCAGGCACCCGGTTCACGCCGGGTGCCTTTTTCATGATGAACCGAGCCCTTGGAGGATGCGCCTAAGGGTGTGGAATCACATCGCGTCTGGCGAGTCCCCCTTGCGGCTTGAAGCGCGCGAAAACACCCGCCCCTCCTCAAGCAGTAGGCACACACCTCGATTTCGCACCCCCTGCCCAGGTGAAAATGGCGCAAATCGCGGGTTGTGTGCCTGCAGTCAAGGTGATCCGGCACCGCGAGGTCCTAAAACCCCAGGTCGTAGGATGCGCGTCCTGCGCTGGCGACCACACAACCGCGATTTTGCGCCAAAAGGCGGTGAGGTTTGGCAGAGATCGCGAGTTGTGTGCCTGCAATCATGGCGGCTTGAGGTCGAGAGGTCCTAAAACCCCAGGTCGCGAGTTGCGCATCTTGCGGCGGCAGGAACACAACCTCGATTTTCAACCATTTTCCAGGCGAAATGGCGCAAATCGCGGGTTGTGTGCCTGCTTTTCGAGCGGGCTACTTTAGGTCGTCGCAGTACTCGCGCTTGAAGATGCGGTGCGGGCTGTTCGGGAACAGGTGGCGGTGCAGTGCGATAAAGTAACTGTCGGTCATTGATGAAATGTAGTCGGCAATGATGCGGTTCGCCTCTTCTTTCAGGTACTCGTCGCGCTTGATGGAAGCGGACTTGGCGACGAGCGACGCGACGTGGTGTTTGAAGACGGGGGAGGACTCGTCGCCGGCGATCAGGTCGGCGAGAAGCCGGTCGTACAGTTCGGCGAACATCTCCTGAATGATGTTCTCGTATTCTGAGACCGTACCTTCCTTGAAGTAGATCTTCTCGTAGTTCTGCTTCTTGGCCAGCACGATGTCCTCGAAGGCCTCCTCGCTCATCGCGATATGGTCGGTGCGGTAGCTGTTGTTCACGATGTCAACGGTCATGTTGTTGATGATCTGCGCGTTTGTGCGGCCTATGACCGTTGAGTCGAAGATGGAACGCGAGCTGATGATCCCCACGTCGATGGCATCGTCGCGGTCCTTACCGATGTAGGCGATCATGTCGGACACCCTCACGACGCAGCCCTCGAGCGTCGAGGGGCGCAGCTTCTTGATTTCCGAAACGTCGGCAGTGCAACGTGCGACTGCGTCATCGAGCTGGTCGAACGTCGCGGTGTCGCCGAGGTAGAGCACCTGCTGGGCGAACTCGCCGTTGTGGCAGAGCGCGCCGTCGAGCGTCTGCAGGCTGATGTTGCGGCGGTACAGCTGGTCCATGACGCGCACGGAATGCACGTTATGGCGGAAGCACAGGCCCGTGTGCTGCTCGTAGTTTTCAGACAGGTAGCGTTCCCCTGCGTGCCCGAACGGCGTGTGACCCAGGTCGTGCCCAAGCGCGATCGCCTCGATGAGCTGGACGTTCAATCCCAGAAGCTCGCCGATGGCGCGCGCGATGCGGCTGACGAGCTGCACGTGCAAGCCGCGGCGGCAGATATCGTCGTTTTCAACGAACGAGAACACCTGCGTCTTGTCGGCGTAGCGGTTGTAAGCGGGAATGTTGATGATCTTCTCGATGTCGCGCGCGAATGCGGGCCGAGTCAGCGTTGCGTCATCGTGGCGATTGTCCTCGCGGCGCACGACGTCCTCATCGTGAAAAGCGTGCGGGTTTTTCCAGTTGGCAGCGCGGTCGGCGCGGATGGCGGCTTCGATTTCGGGGTCGAGGGTCAGGTACGGGATCTTGGCTGCGTTCATATGCGGTAACTCCAATCTGCGTTTGCGCTATTATAACCGCATGGCAATCAGCGAAGAAGACATCAACAAGGTCCGTGAGGCAACCGACATCGTCACCTTGTTCGGCGAACGCGTGCCGCTGAAACAGCGCGGCCGCGATTTTTGGTGTTGTTGCCCGTTCCACAACGAGAAGACGCCGTCGTGCAAGATCGACCCGTCGACGCAGCTTTGGCATTGCTTCGGCTGTGGCGAGGGAGGCGACGTGTTCGGCTTCATCATGAAGTCAGACGATCTCAGCTTTCCCGATGCCGTGCGGTCGCTGGCCGACCGCGCGCACATCGACATCCAGGAGACGGGCGGCACGCGCATGTCGCAGAGCCGAAAGGCGCGTCTGCGGCAGGTGTGCGCGGCTACCGACGAGTTCTATCACGCGCAGCTCATGCGCGGCAAATCGAACGAGGCAGCGGCTGCGCGCGCCTATCTGGGCGGCCGCAATCTCGGCGGCACCGTGCCGAAGAAATGGCACCTTGGTTTCGCCCCGGGGCGCCAGGCGCTCGTGCGGCACCTCTCGTCGCTCGGCTTCAAGTCGGATGAGATGATCGAGGCGAATGTGGCCGTGCAGCGCGACGGCGGCCGCATGAACGACCGGTTCTACAACCGCGTCATGTTTCCCATCAACGATCCGCAGGGCGAATGCATCGCCTTCGGCGGGCGCGTCATCGGCGACGGCGAGCCGAAGTACCTGAACTCCCAGGAAACGCCGCTGTTCCACAAGGGCCG
>CADAKR010000090.1 GCA_902788545.1 uncultured Coriobacteriaceae bacterium | reverse complement strand
CGGCAACTACATCGCCTTAAGCCGTTTGCTGTGCGCTCTTTCCGAAGACGACATGATTCCCGGACGGATCGGCGAGCTCGACAAGCATCGCGTTCCGCGCCGTGCCATCCTGTGCATCTTGGGCGTTTCGGTCCTCTTGCCGTTTTTCGGGCGCACGGCGATTAGCTGGATTGTCGACGTCACCACTGTCGGAGCGACCATCGCCTACGCTTTCTTTCCGGCTGGTGATCACCGACTGCCGCATGCAGCCGCTGGATGGGCTCGAGATAACCCGTGCGATCCGCGCGTTCGACAACGGGAAGACCGCCGTCATCTTGCTGACGGGGTACAACTGGGATGACATCGAGGACGAGGCCAACGAGGCGGGCGTGGACGCCATTTTGGCGAAGCCCCTGTTCCCCGACACGTTGGCCAGGCGGCTCCATTCCATCTTCCTCGAGAAGGGCGAATTCGAGTTGGCCGCGGCGCCCGAGTCGCAGATCGACGAACCGCAAAGCAACCTGGCCGGCCGTCGCGTGCTCATGGCCGAAGACGTCGAGCAGAACGCGGAGATCCTGATGGACCTGTTCGAGCTGGAGGATGTGACCGCCGAGCATGCGGTCAACGGCGAACGAGCGGTGCAGATGTTCCAAGAAAGCGAAGCGGGTTATTACGACGCCATCCTCATGGACGTGCGCATGCCGGTCATGGACGGCCTCACCGCGACGAGCGCCATCCGCGCGCTCGACCATCCCGACGCGAAGGACATACCGATCATCGCCATGACGGGCAACGTCTTCGACGAAGACGTCGAACGGTCGCTGCAAGCCGGCATGAACGCCCATCTGTCCAAGCTCGTCGAGCCCGACCGCCTCTTCGAGACCATAGCGCAGCTTATCACGCAGCGCGAAAAAGAAGCCTGATCGAGCGCTTGCCGTGATTGGAGGCGAGCTGATCGTGCGCGCATGGGCGACGCTTGTGGTGCTTGATGGAAAAACCTTGCAGAGCGCGTGCAACGTGCTATCATAGGCAAGCTGTTAATCAAGCGAGGGAAACCTCCACCTGGTTCGGCGCCTTCACGGCAGCTGATGGGTTAGCGAATAGGAAACGCTCGGGCGTCGTGCGCCCGATGTTCGCAGCCCGCCGCCGTGCGGGTTTTTTGTTGGAAGCGCGCAAGCGCACAAGGCACGTAGAAAGTAGGTGAGCGCGATAGCAGCTCAGGAGCCCAGGCTCAACGAACAGATTACCGTGCGCGAATGCCGGTTGATCGGTTATGACGGACAGCAGATGGGTATTTACCCCACCGTTCAGGCCCGCCGTATCGCCGATGACGAGGGTCTCGACCTGGTCGAGATCGCGCCCAACGCCGATCCCCCCGTCTGTCGCATCATGGATTACGGGAAGTACAAGTACGATCAGGCGATCAAGGCCAAGCAAGCGCGCAAGAACCAAAGCAAGATCGAGACCAAGGAAATGAAGTTCCGCCCGAAGATCGACGTGGGCGACTACAACACGAAGAAGAAGCACGTGCTTCGCTTCCTCGACGCGGGTAACAAGGTCAAGATCACCATCATGTTCAGGGGCCGCGAGATGTCGCACCCCGACCAAGGTTTGTCTATCCTCGAGAAACTCGCCGACGACCTGAAGGACGTGGCAGTCATCGAGAGCGCGCCGAAGATGGAAGGCCGCAACATGCACATGCTGATTGCGCCGCTTCCCGCCTCGGCAAAGAAGAAAAAAGAAGCAGAGTCGAAAGACGACGAAGGAAAGGACGAGTAAATGCCCAAGATGAAGACGCATCGCGGTTCCGCCAAGCGCTTCCGCGTCACCGGATCCGGCAAGATCATGCGCGCCAAGGCCTACAAGAGCCACATCCTCACGAAGAAGAGCCCGAAGCGCAAGCGCAACTTCCGCAAGGAAACCGAGATGGCCGAAGCCGATCGCAAGGTCGTGGCCCGCAACCTCGGCCTTCGCTAATCGTTCACCCATCGAAGTTGCCCATGCAGCTTTAAGTTCTAAGGAGATAAGAAATGGCTCGTGTTAAGCGTTCAGTCAACGCCCGCAAGAAGCGTCGCACCGTCCTCGACCGTGCGAAGGGTTACTATGGCGCGAAGTCGCGCACGTATACCAAGGCGAAGGAACAGGTCCAGCATTCGCTGCAGTACCAGTACCGTGATCGCCGCAACAAGAAGCGCGAGATCCGCAAGCTCTGGATCACCCGCATCAACGCCGGCGCCCGCGCCAACGGCATGTCGTACTCCGTGTTCATGAACGGCCTGAAGCAGGCCGGCGTCGAACTCGACCGCAAGGTGCTCTCCGACATGGCCATCAACGACCCCGCCGCCTTCGCGCAGCTGGTCGAGATCGCCCGCAAGGCCCTCGCCTAATCAGTCGCCCATCCGACTGCACAAGAAAGCCCGCTTCGCAGCGGGCTTTTCTTTTTGCCAAAAGGACCAATTGGGGATACTCCCCTTTTGGTTCTTTTGGGAGGGGAAGACGCATTTGAGGCAGACGGGGCCAAAAGAACCAAAAGGGGAGTATCCCCAATTGGTCCTAGGCTCATCACGTGGGCGGAAAAGGGGGAGGGGAACGCGCCAGCGGGAGGGCTTGACCAAAGCCCGGGTGCCGTGTGGCGGGTGTGCTTCGAATGGCTTGAGGGACGTTCCCCGTTTCAGAAAGTGTAGGGCGGAGGGGATGCCTCGGTTGTCAGCTGGTGCGTTCGCGCCGCTTATCGGGGAATCGTCGTTGGAAGCGCTTCAGCGTGTAAATGAGCGTTTACTCAACAGGGCATCAAAGCGCCCACTGCTCACCGCTCGTTCATCGGCACAATCTCATACGGGCCAAACCTGGACGTGTGCCTCAGAGGCGATCGTCCGGGTTTAGGCGGGCTCGAGGAAGCTGACGGTTTCGATGTGGTAAGTCTGGGGGAACAGGTCGACGGGCGTTGCCGCGACAAGGCGGTAGCCGCATTCGGCGAAGCGGGCGATGTCGCGCGCCCAGGTGGCGGGATCGCAGCTGACGTAAGCAACGTGTGCCGGCTGTGCCGCTGCGATGTCGGCGGGGACGTTCTCGGCAAGACCCGCGCGCGGAGGATCGACGACCAGCGCGTCAAGCTCTCCCAATTCGGTTAACTCGCGGGCTGCATCCCCGCCCACGACCTCGATGTCGACCCCGTTGTTCTCGGCGTTGAAGCGCAGGTCGCGCACCGACGAGCCTGCCGACTCGACGGCCACGACGTCGGCGCCTGCCAATGCCAGGGGGATCGAGAACGTGCCGCCGCCGGCGTACAGGTCGGCGATGTAGGCGCCTTCGACGCCGCCAAGCCCCTGCGTCACCAGCTCGACGAGCTTTCCCGCCTGCGCAGTGTTCACTTGGAAGAACGAGGGCGCTTGCGTCGAAAACTCGGCGTCGCCGATGCGCTCGCGCCAGTAGCCGCGCCCATCGAGGATTTCGACGCCTTTTATCTTGCGTGCTTTGCCGGGATCGGCCAGCACGCGCACGACGCTGGTGGCCTTGCAGGCAGACGAGAGCGTCTTGGCGAACATGCCGCGCGGGAAGGCGCCGGGTTTGGTCCACAACGCCACCTCGAGCTCGCCGGTGGCCAGGCTGTGGCGCACGCCGACGCGGAATATTCCCAGGTCCTGGTTGCCCTGGGCATAGCGGATGGCCCCGCCGAGCGCCTTGGGGGCTTTCTCGATCTGCTTGTGGGCCAGATGAGTCGATTCGGCGGGCACGAACTCGCCCGAGCCCTCGCGGTGGAACCCGAGCGCGAATTTGCCTTTCGCATCCGTCCCCGTGGCAAGCTCCAGCTTGTTGCGGTAATTCCAGGTGCGTTTGCTGCCCACGCAATTGGCGACGATGTCCTCGGCCAGCCCTTCGTCGAAGCGCGCCGTGTGGACGAGCGCTCCCACGACGTTGGCTCGCTTGGCCTGAAGTTGCGTCTCGTAGGAAAGATGTTGCCACGGCGCAGTTCCGCATACCTGATCGATGGGGGAGACGGGACGCACGCGGTTGGGCGAAGGCTCGACAAGCTGTGCGATCTTCGCGCGGGCGAACGACCCCTTGTCCTCGACGACCTCGATTTCGGCCACATCACCTGGTGCGCCGCTTTCCACGAACACGGTCTTCCCGTCGGGAAGGTGCCCGATGGCGTCGGCTCCGTAGGCCATGCGTTCTATTTCGACGGTGTGGGTCATGGGTGATTACGGTTCGGATCCCGTGAGAGCTAACTTTTTTCTGGCGTCCCCTGCGGGATTCGAACCCACGGCCTTCTGCTCCGGAGGCAGACGCTCTATCCAGCTGAGCTAAGGGGACGCAACCGCTCAATTATACGCTAGAACGCGGTGCGCACGCATTCTCCATTTGCAAATGGAGAAACGCTCTGCGATAATATGCAGGCTGTTTTTACGTCCCCATAGTCTAGAGGTCAGGACGCGGCCCTTTCAAGGCTGAGACACGGGTTCGATTCCCGTTGGGGGCACCAACTATTTGAGGCCGTTCTGACGAACGGCCTTTTGCTTGACGTTGTGCGGCGCCGTGGCACCCAATTGTGGCCTCCAACGCTGTGCGCATGGCGCGAAGGCCAATGCGCTTGGGTTAAGGCTGACCTTGGGCACCACAGCGCCGCTTGTTGAATTTGACGTTTATCAGGCCTTTTTGATCGGCCTGGGGAAATGAGGAATCGTGGCAACATTCAAAGACTTGGGACTTTCAGACAAAGCGCTGGCAGCCGTGAAGCGCATGGGATACGACGTGCCGACGCCGGTGCAGGAGCAGGCCATTCCCCTGGTGCTGCGCGGACGCGACATCATCGCCGCTGCGCAGACCGGCACGGGCAAGACGGCGGCGTTCTGCTTGCCGGCGATGGACAAGCTGGGGCATGCGAAGGGCGGCCAGGGCCCACTGATGCTGGTGGTCACACCCACGCGCGAGCTGGCCCAGCAAATCGGCGAGGTGGCCGATCAGATGGCGATTTCCACCCATCATCGCATCACGACGGTCGTGGGCGGCCTGTCGTACAAGCCGCAAATCGAGCGCCTCTCCCGCGGTACCGACGTGCTCATCGCCACGCCGGGCCGCCTCATCGACCTCATGGAGCAGAAGGCGGTCAGGCTCGGCGACGTGCAGGTGCTCGTGCTCGATGAGGCCGACCGCATGCTCGATATGGGATTTTTCCCCTCGGTGAAGAAGATCGTGGCCGCCACCCCGAAATCGCGCCAGACGCTGTTGTTCTCGGCAACCATCGACCGGTCGATCCAGGACATCACCGGCAAGATGCTGCGCGATCCGGCCACCGTCGAAATCGCGCGCAAGGGCGACGTGGCCTCGACGATCGATCACTACATCATCCGCGTGCAGCAGTCGGTGAAGCCTGCGTTGCTGAAAGGCGTGCTGGAAGAGAAGGGCTTCTTCCGCGTCATCGTCTTCGCCCGCACCCGCAGCCGCGCCGATACGGCTTGCCGCCGCTTGCGCCGGGCGGGCTATGCTGTCGAAGCCATCCATTCCGACCGCAGCCAAAACCAGCGCAAGCGCGCGCTCGACAAGTTCGCTAACGGCGACGTGAACATCATCACGGCCACCGACGTGCTCGCGCGCGGCATCGACGTGAGCGACGTCGACTACGTCATCAACTTCGACGTGCCCGAGCAGCCCGAAGACTACATTCACCGCATCGGCCGCACGGGCCGCGCGGGCTCGAAGGGCTTCGCGGTCACGTTCGTCACGCCCGAAACCGAATCGCAGCTGCGCGATATCGAAAAGCTCATCAAGCAGAAGATCCCCGAGATGAAGCTGCGCGATT
>CADAKR010000089.1 GCA_902788545.1 uncultured Coriobacteriaceae bacterium | reverse complement strand
CAGCAGTTCTACGACGCGCAAGCCGGCATCTACCTGAACGGCCGCCAGGTCGTCGGGCGCTGCCCCGTGCAGGGCTGCAAGTCCGAGAAGGGCTACGCTGACGAATGCGATCTGGGTCACAGCTACGCGCCCGAGGAGCTCATCGCGCCGCGCTCGACCGTGACCGACACGGTGCCCGAGATGCGCCCGGTCGCCAACTGGTACTTCGACCTGCCGGCGTTCCGCGATTTCCTGCGCGGCCACGTGGCGGTCCTCGAAGAAGACTCCGACATCCGCGCCATCGTGCCGCAAACGTGCGCCGAGTTTCTGGGCGCGCCCATCATCTACGTGAAGAACGACGAGCGCGAACTGTTCGACGGCGTGGCCGGCCAATTGCCGCCTCACGAGACGCGCGAGCCCGAGAAGGGCAAGGCCAGCTTCGAAGTCGAGTTCGCCACCATCGGCGAGCGCGACGCTGCTCGCGACGTGCTGCGTCGCGCCGGCTTGCGCTTCCGCACGGGCAAGGCGCTCGTGCCGTTCCGCATCACCGGCAACATCGAGTGGGGAGTGAAGGCGCCGGTCATCGACGGGGTAGAGGGACTCACCGTGTGGTGCTGGCCCGAAAGCCTGTGGGCGCCCATCTCGTTCACAATCGCCGCCAACGACGCGCGCGGCCTGCCGGAAGGCAGCTGGCGCGACTTCTGGTGCGCAGACGATGCGTGCGTCTACCAGTTCATCGGCCAGGACAACTTGTACTTTTACGGCGTGGCGCAACCGGCCATGTGGGAGGCGCTGCGCCCCGGCGACATCTTCTTCCACGAACCCACCGACCATCCGCTGCGCCAGACGCGCCTCATCGCGAACTACCACGTGCTGCTCGGCAACAAGAAGGCATCGTCGTCAGGCGCGGTGAAACCGCCCACGGCCGACGAGCTGCTCGAGCACTACACGGCCGAGCAACTGCGCGCGCACTTCCTGGCGTTGGGCCTGGGGCAGAAGTCGGTCGGCTTCAAGCCGAAGGCGTTCGATCTCGACCCCGCCGTGCGCGAAGATCCGCGCGTGGCCGACCCGGCGCTGAAAGAGTCGAAGCTGCTGTCCAACGTGTTCAATCGCTTGGCTCGCAGCGTGTTGTACGAGGCCAAACGCAACTTCGGCGGCCGCATTCCCATTTGCACGCCCACGCCTGTGGTTGTCGAAAGCGCGCACAACGCGCTGGCCTCCTATGACGCGACGATGAAGAAGGCCGAGCTGCACACGGTCATGACCATTTGCGACGAGTTCATCCGCTTCTCGAACAAGAAGTGGGCCGACGGCATCTCCGCTGTCGAGGGCGACGAAGGCGACGGCATCGACACCAGCGAGTCGCGCCGACGGGTTCTTGCCGACGCGGCGTACCTGCTGTGGGTATGCACGCTGATGATGCACCCGATTGTGCCCGCCGGCTGCGAGGACATCTGCGCCAAGCTGCAATTCGACCCGCAGGCGTTCTTCACGTGGGACCACGATTTCGCCTCCTTGGCCGAACTCGACCCCGCCGCCGAGCACGCCGTGGAAGAACTCCCCCCGCGCTACGACTTCTTCTAAGCCCGATGTGACGTTTTGGGTTTTTCTCTCCTGTCCCCGAAAACCCAAAAACCTGCAATTCGTGGATTTGGGGCATTGCCGTTTCGTCACCATAAAACGACGGAGTTTCCATAAGGCAAGGTGAGGGGCGTAATGGGTATTCACAGGCTGTGTGAAATGGGCGAATGGGCCACATGGCCCCTTTTTTCAGTGGTACCCTATGGGTGCTGTCGTACAGAAAACGGAGGCTTTTCGAGCATGAAGAATTCCGGAAAACAGCTCAAACTCACAACCACATTCGGAGCGGTTGCCGTTTCAACCGCGTTGGCTTGCTCGTTGTCTGTTGCGCCCGCGTTCGGCGTTACGGCCGCCGAGAAGGAAGCCGAGGCCGAGGCCGCGCTCACGCAACTCAACGCCTTGCAGGAAACGCTCGACCAGGCATCGAACACGTACCTGAAGTCACTCCAGGATTACGAGGCCGCGTGCCGCGAACGCGATGCCGCACAGACGCGCATCAACGAGCTGACCGACGAGATTTCCGAGGTCCAGGGCCGTTTGGGCAACCGCGCGCGCGAGATGTACCGCCACGGGTCCACCACGTTCGTCGACCTGCTGCTCGGCTCCACCAGCTTCGAGGAGTTCACGCAGAACTGGGATCTGCTCAACCGCGTGAACGAAACCGACGCCACGCTTTCGGCGAAGTCGCGCGCGTTGCGCAGCGAGGCCGAGGAGAAGAAGGCCGAGTACACGCATCTCGCCGAGGTCGCCGATAAGAAGGCTCAGGAAGCATCCGAGTCATTCCAGCAGGCGCAGAAGCTCGTCGATCAGATGCAGGAAACGTACAACTCGCTGAGCGCCGAGGCGCAAGCGCTGTACGCCCAGGAACAGGCTGCGTACGCCACGCAGGGCGGCGTTGTGAACGATGACGGCACGGTTACCGACATCGAGACCGGCGCAGTTTACGATTCTCCTGCCGCGTACGTTGCGGCGACGGGCAACGCCATCGTCGACCGCGCGCGTTCGATGATCGGCTCCGCTTACGTGTGGGGCGGCGTCGGCGGCGATGACGGCGGCTTCGACTGCTCGGGTCTGGTTAGCTACGCGCTCACCGGCGAATACACCCGTGTCGGCACGTCGTATTCCATCGGCGACATGTACACCCGCGTTAGCGATCCGCAAGCTGGCGACCTGTACGTGACCGACGGCCATATCGCCGTGTACACGGGCGAGGGCACGCTGGTTCATGCCGTCGACTACGGCATCGGCGTTGCCGAGACCGAATTCCGCGAGAAGGACGGCGGCTTCTTCGTCAGGCCGCAATAAGCGTCAGCGAACATATGCAGACTCGGAAAGCCCCCCGTTCGCGAGGGGCTTTTTCGTTGCACGCTTGCCTCAGAGGCGGATGTCCGGCTCAGAGGTGGACATCCACCTCTGGGGCAAGCGTCCAAAAACGGCTGGCTTGTTGTACAAGGGAGCCTGCACCACAACATGTTGTTACCAGTTGTGGGAATTGTGATTACAGCATCGGGGTTTCACGCTCGCAGCTTCACAAATTGGGGTTTCCAGCGGGTGATGTGGTAGTCTTTTCATCACAGAACGCTATGCAAACGGAGGTTAAATGATGCAGCATACGTCTGAACACGTGTATTCTTTCCCCGTCATACCTGCGCTTATCGCCGCTTTTACGGCGGTCATGCTGTGCGCATCCCTCAGCGCCGCGCCCATGCAGGCATACGCGGTGACGGCCGCTGAGAAGCAGGCGGAAGCCGACGAGGCATTGTCGAAGCTCAACGCCATGCAGGACACGCTCGACCGCCTGTCGGCCGAGTACGGCGAGGCGCTGGCCGCCCAGGCCGAGGCCGAGGAGGCCCGCGATGCCGCGCAGAAGCGCATCGAGGAGATCTCGGTCGAAATCGCCGATCTGCAGGACCGCCTGAGCGAGCGCGCCCGCGAGATGTATCGCCATGGCTCGACCTCGTTCATCGAGATGCTGCTCGGCGCCACGTCGTTCGAGAACTTCGCGACTAGCTGGGACATGCTGAACAAGGTGAACGAAAACGACGCGAACATGGTCGCGCAGCAAAAGGACCTGCGCGCCGAAGCCGAGGCGCAGGAAGCCGTGTATGCCGCGCAGGCCGATGTTGCCGCGCAGAAGTCCGCTGAAGCCGCCGAGGCCGAGGCGCAGGCTGCGGCGACGGTCGACGAGATGCAGGCCATCTACGACAGCCTCAGCGATGAGGCCGCCAAGCTGCTCGAGGAAGAGCGTGCCGCGCAAGCTGCCGCCGAAGCAGCACGCGCAGCCGCCGTGGTCGCCGAGTCGGCCGGCGGTGGCTACGATGCCAGCGCCGATTCCACCGCCGTGGCCTACGGCGATGGCGGCGACACCGTCAGCCGCGCGTACTCGTGCCTGGGCGCCCCGTACGTGTGGGGCGGCGTGGGCCCGTATGGTTACGACTGCTCGGGCCTGGTCAGCTACTGCCTGACCGGCGAGCACACGCGCTTGGGCACCACCTACACGTTCATGGGCTGGCAGCAGGTGTCCGACCCGCAGCCGGGTGATATCGCCGTCAACTGGGGCCACACCGGCGTCTACATCGGCGGCGGCCAGATGATCCACGCGGCCGACTACGGCATCGGCGTCATCATCGGCCCGGTCCAGTCCGGCATGATCATCGTGCGCTGGTAGCGACGGCACATCGCGGCGGCCATGCAGCACGTCGAGCTTTACTCTGACGGATCGTCTCGCGGCAACCCGGGTCCGGGTGGCTTCGGGACGATCCTGCGTTATACCGACCCTGCAGGCAACGTGCACGAGCGCGAGCTTTCGCAGGGGTTTCGCGAAACCACGAACAACCGCATGGAACTTTTGGGCGCCATCGTCGGGTTCGAGGCGATCAAGCGTCCCTGCCAGGTCGATTTCTATTCCGATTCGCAGTACGTCGTGAAGGCATTCACCGATGATTGGATTTCGGGCTGGTTGCGCCGTGGGTGGAAGAACGCCAGCAAGCAGCCCGTGAAGAACGTCGATTTATGGAAGCGCCTGATCGCGGCCGTCGAGCCGCACGAGGTGACTTACCACTGGGTGCGCGGCCACGCCGGCCACGCCGAAAACGAGCGCTGCGACGAGCTTGCCACCACCGCCGCCGACGGCGACAACCTGCTGGCCGACGAAGGATTCGCTGGCTAATTCGTGCAAATGGGGCAGGGCACCAGGCTCCGTGTCCCACTACTGGATGGATTTCGCGATCTCGCGGCGCAGGTCGTCCATTCCCGATTTCTTCAGCGACGACGTTATGACCATGGGCACGTCGTCGCCAAGCTCGAGCTGGCGCTTGATGGCGGCGCGCTGCTGCAGGCACTTCCCCTTCGACAGCTTGTCGCCTTTCGTCAGCACGATGAGGAAGGGCAGCTCGGCTTCCCGCAAGAACGACACCATGTTCTCGTCGAGCGCGCTGGCGGGGTGGCGGATGTCCACAAGCGAGCACACGAGCGCGAAGTTGCGGTCCTGGTTGAAGTAGCCCTCGATCAGCTCGGCCCAGCGCATACGCTCCGACTTCGACACCTTCGCGTAGCCGTAGCCCGGCAAATCGACGAAGCGCGCCTTGTCGGTCAGGAAGAAGTTGATGGTCGCGGTCTTGCCCGGCGTCTGCGACACCTTCGCCAACCCCTTGCGGTTGAACAGCGTGTTCAGAAGCGACGACTTGCCCACGTTCGAGCGCCCGGCGAACGCGATTTCGGGCAGCGTCGAGGCCGGCAACTGCGCCGATGTGCCGAACGACCGCTCGAATTCCACCTTGTTGAAGTTCATGCGCCACCTCTTCCAAACCCGGACGTTTTGCTTCGAGCCGGACGTCCAGCTTCGAGCCGTGCGTCCGGCTCGAAGCAAAGTGCTCAATGCGAGAAGTGTATCACGTGTGAACGCGGGAAATTGCGCGCCCATTTCGCGTAAACAGCGCTATACTGGCGAAGTTTCTAATCACACATGCTTGCGTGACTCGGACCGCTAGTGGCCACCGGAAAAGGCTGCGGAACCCGGGGATGACCGCAGGCAGAGGACTAACGAATAGGAGATGGATATGACGAAAGTCAGTATTCAAACGCTGCTCGACGCAGGCGCCCACTTCGGGCATCAAACCCGCCGCTGGAACCCCAAGATGAAGCCGTACATTTTCGGCAGCCGCGGCGACATCTACATTCTCGACCTCAAGCAATCGCTCATCGGCATGGACCGCGCTTACACGTTCGTGCGCAACCTTGCCAAGAACGGCGGCACCATCCT
>CADAKR010000088.1 GCA_902788545.1 uncultured Coriobacteriaceae bacterium | reverse complement strand
TACATGCTGCTGCGCTACATGCTTCCGAGCGCCATCACGACGCTTGTCATCACGGCGGCGACCGATATCGGCTCGATGATGCTCGAGCTGGCCGCGCTGTCCTTCCTGGGATTCGGCGCCGTGCCGCCCACGCCTGAATGGGGCCTCATGCTCAGCGAGGGCCGCGCCTACATGACTGCCGCGCCCTGGCTCATGATCTTCCCGGGCGTCGCGATCTTCATCGTCGTCACCATTTTCAACATGCTCGGCGACAGCCTGCGCGACATCCTCGACCCGAGGCAAGAATAGGAGGTGGGCATGTTACTAGAGATCAACGACATCGACATCTCGTACGGCGACAAGCTCACCGTGCAAGACTTCAGCCTGAAGTTGGGCGAAGGCAAGATCTGCTCGCTGGTCGGCGAGTCCGGATCCGGCAAGACCACCGTTATCCGCGCCGTGCTGGGGCTGCTCCCCGGTGCGGGCAAGGTGACGAAGGGCGACATCCTGTTCGAGGGCAACTCGCTTTTGCAGTATTCGCCTGCCCAGTGGCGCGAGTTGCGCGGCACCGACATCTCGATGATCTTCCAGGATTCGGGTGCCATGATGAACCCGACCAAGAAGATCGGCTCGGTGTTCGTCGAGTACATCCGCACGCACAAGAACGTCTCGAAAGCCGAGGCGTGGGACATGGGCGTGAAGATGCTCGAGCGCATGCACCTGCCCAACGGCGACAACGTCATGCGCAGCTACCCGTTCCAGCTTTCCGGTGGCATGCGCCAACGCGTCGGCATCGCCATGGCCATGACATTCCAGCCCAAGCTGCTGTTAGCCGACGAGCCCACGAGCGCGCTTGACGTCACCACGCAAGCGCAGATCGTGCGCCAGATGATGGAGCTGCGCGACGAGTACGGGACCAGCATCATCATCGTCACGCACAACCTGGGCGTGGCGGCCTACATGTCCGATTACCTGGTCGTCATGAAGATGGGCCAGATAGAAGACGAGGGCACACGCGAGCACATTCTCTACGAAACCGAAAACGAGTACACGCAAAAGCTGCTGGCAGCCGTTCCGTCGGTGGGAGGTGAGCGCTATGTTTGATGAGAAGGACCTGGTGCTCGAGGCCAAGCACGTCACGCGCAAGTTCACGGTATCGGGAGGGCGCACGCTCACCGCATGCAACGACGTGAGCCTGAACCTGTACCGGGGCAAGACACTTGGCCTGGTCGGCGAATCGGGTTGCGGCAAGTCCACGTTCATGCGCCTGGTCGTGTCGCTCGACACGCCGACCGAAGGCGAGATCCTCTTCAACGGCACCGACATCACCAAGTTGAAAGGCGAGCAGCTCCGTCAGCATCGCCAGCACATCCAGATGGTGTTCCAAGACCCAACTGGGTCGATGAACCCCAAGATGAAGGTGCGCGACATCATCTGCGAGCCGTTGTTGAACTTCGGCCGCATCAGCAAGTCAGAAAAAGACGCGAAAGCGCGCGAGCTGCTCGAGATGGTCGAGCTGCCGGGCGAATTCGCCGATCGCTTCCCGCACAACATGTCGGGTGGCCAGCGCCAGCGAGTGGCCATCGCCCGCGCCCTCGCGCTCGAGCCCGAGATCATCATCATGGACGAGGCCACGAGCGCCCTCGACGTTTCGGTGCAGAAGACGGTCATCGAGCTGATCGCCAAGCTGCAGAAGGAGCACAACATCGCCATCGGCTTCATCTGCCACGATTTGGGGCTCATCCAGTCGTTCGGGCACGAGATCGCCGTCATGTACCTCGGCAACATCGTCGAGATGTTCCCCGCTGTCGACATCGAGCAGTGCAAGCATCCCTACACCCATGCGCTCATGGGCGCCATCTTCGACACGAAGATGGATTTCTCGAAGAAGATCGAGAGCATCGAAGGCGAGCCTCCTAGCCCGCTCGACGTGCCTCCCGGATGCCCCTTCCAGAACCGCTGCGATAAGTGCATGGATATTTGCAAGCAGGAAAAGCCCACCATGGTGCAGGTGGGCCCCGACCACACGGTGGCATGCCACTTGTTCAGTGGGGAGGTGGGCGCATGACGAACGTGTCAAGGAGGGCCTTCCTCGCGACTGGAGCTGCTGCAGCCGCCCTTTGCCTGGGCGGATGCGCCGGCACGAGCGGCAAGGCGTCGTCGAGTGCGGCTTCGCAACCCGCTGCATCGGCGAACGGCAAGCACATCATCGGCGTCATCGTGTACAACGTGTCCGACAGCGAGGTGCTCATGTTCCGCGAGTACCTGGTCAACTACATCGCCGCCACCGCGTTCAGCGACGTGCAGTTCATCTACTCGGGTGGGATTGCGGATGAAGAGCAGATGCTGGCGTTCATCGACGATGTCGCCGCTTTGGGTGCCGAAGGCATCATGAGCTTCTACAACATAGATTTGCAAGCCGAGGTTGCCCGCTGCGCCGAGCACGGCATGTACCACATGGTCGCCTCGGGCACGGTCAGCGACGAGGATTTTGCCAAGGTCGCCGAAAACGACCACTTCCTCGGCTGCATCGGCCCCGGCATCGAGATGGAATACAACGCCGGCGCCGCCATGGTGCGCAATTACATCGCCAGCAAGGCGGGTGACCGCTACTTCATCATGAGCGGCGGCGCTTCCCTGGGCAACGAGATGCACTACGAGCGCACGCTCGGCATGCTCGACACGCTCGAGACGAGCTACGGCGTCGATCTTGGCCAGACGAAGGAGTTGGCGAAAGTCGACAAGACGACGACCGTCGACCTCGGCGGCCTTTTCGTCACCATCAGCCCGGGCTATCCCGCGCGCGAGGGCATGAAGGAGCCCATCGTCGAGGCGTTCAAGGCATCGACCTACGATGTGGTGCTGTCGTCTCTGCCGGTCGCGCCCGTCAGCTCCGCGCTGTATGAATCCAGCTCGAAAATCGCCCAGGTCGACTGTTACAGCCAGGAAAACCAGCTGCTGTTCGCCACGGACAAGCTCAGCTACCTGGCAGGTAAGTACGGCTCGCTCGTCGGACCGTCGTTTGCGGCCATGTACAACGCCATCGGCGGTTACGCGGCCGATTTCCGCGACGGCGGCAAGGCGTTCAGGATCGTGCAGAACTTCTGGGCATCCGACAGCAAAGCTGGCTTCGACGAAAAATACGAGTTCGCGTCGAACGTCACGACGCCTGCGTACAACTACGAGGACTTGCAATCCATCTGCAAGGCGTATACGCCGTCTGCCACGTTTGCCGACTTGAAGAAGCTGGCCGAGGCGTCGTCGTACGAAGACGCGAAGAAGCGGAGGTCAGTCAGCTAGTTTTCAAGTGGCTTATTCCAGAGTACGCGGGCTGCTTTCCCTTCCCCCACGGCCCGCCGTCTGAAAACGTTGTGCGCAGCCCCCTCTCCCTTCCCGGGCTGCGCACAACTGACTATCATACGAATTTAGAAATAGTGTTACCTAAACAAGAGCAGGGCATGTCAAAGTCGACGAAAGAGCTGACGAGCGGTACGATCTGGAAACAGGTCGTGGGCTTCGCGCTGCCGCTTCTGGCTGCCAGCCTGGTCCAGCTGCTGTACAACTTCGTCAACCAGGTGTTCGCCGGCCAGTTCATCGGAACGAATGCTTCGGCTGCCATTGCAGCCAGCGCGCTTTTGCTGGCGTGCCTCGTGAATTTCTTCAATGGCCTGGGCGTGGGAGCGAGCGTCATCGTGTCGCGCCACTTTGTCCAAGACAGCCATGACGACTATTCGAAGGCGCTGCACACGGCTGCGGCCATCGCGGTGTTCGGCGGCATCGCCCTCATGGTCGTGGGCATCGTGTTGGCGCCGGTGTTCCTAACCTGGCTGCAGACGCCTGCCGAGATCTTCGACGATGCCGTGTTGTACCTGCGCATCTTCTTCGTCAGCGGCTTGCCCATGGTGGCCTACAACCTCCTTGCCGGCGTCATTCGCGCGCTCGGCAATTCCAAATCGCCCATGGTGTACCAGATCATCGGCGGCTTCGTGAACGTGGCCATCAACATCCTGCTCGTCACGGTGCTGCGCATAGGCGTGGCCGGCCCGGCTATCGCCACCGTGTTCGCGCAGGGCATATGCGCGGTGCTCGCATTCCGTTACCTGTTGAAGCTTGACGACCACCATCGCCTGCGGCCAAAGCTCATCCGCTTCGACTCGGCGATGCTCAAGACCATCTTGAAGATCGGCGTGCCTGCCGGCGTGCAGATGATGTCCATCACGCTGTCGAATCTGGTCATCCAATCGCAGATCAACCTGCTGACCGTCAACGACATCGCGGCATTCGCCTACTACTTCCAGCTCGAGAACTTCATCTACAACCCCATCGTCGCCGTCGGGCAGACCGTCATGGTGTTCGTGAGCCACAACTTGGCCGCCGACCAGGTGGACCGCGCCCGCAGGGGCATACGCGTGTCCATCGGCATAGGCATCTTCGCAGCCGTTCTCGTCGGCGCTGTCATGTGGGTGTTCGCGCCGCAGTTCTTCGGCTTGTTTACCGGCGATGCGGCTGTTGTCGCCATCGGCGTCTCGATTCTTCGCTTCACGTTCCCGTTCTATTCCTTCTACGTGTTCATTGAGGCGTTTTCGAATGCTGCGCGTGGTGCGGGTCGTTCGTGGCAGCCGATGGCCATTATCTTGTCGGTCATGTGCGGCTTGCGTCTCGTCGTCTTGTTCGTGTTCGTGGGCGTCATCGGCGGCGTCATCGCCATCGCAGCCGTCTATCCGGTCACCTGGGCTGTGGCTGCCATCTTGCTGGCCATCTACTACTTCGCCAGCCGGTGCATCGAGAAATCCGGCTTCGATGAGAAGGAACAGGAAATCCAGGCTGAAGAGCTTGCGGAAATGAACCTCGATTCTCTGTCGGTGCCACCGGAAGAGGAGTGGGCGGAAGTCCAGGATGAGCCTCGCGAGGAGCTCCAGGAGGAACGCTGATGCGGGACGTGTCGTCATGGGCCGCACTGAGCTGATGTTCAGCCAGAAGGGCTTGGTTCGCCTGATCTGGCCGCTTGTGGTCGAGCAGTTGCTCCTCGTGCTCGTGGGCGTCATCAGCGTGTTCATGGTCGCATCGGTGGGCGAGGCAACCGTCTCGGGCGTCGCGCTGGTCGATTCGGTCAACTACTTGTTCATCCAGGTTCTCTTTGCATTCACCGCCGGCGGCACCGTCGTGTGCGCCCAGTTCATCGGCGCGCGCGATGCCGACAACGCCAGCACGACGGGGGCACAGCTCATGCTGACGTCGGTCGCGGGGATGGCTGTCGTAGCCGTCATCTTCGAAGTCGGCGGAGAGCAATTGCTTGCGTTGTTGTTCGGCGCCGTGGGCGACGATGTCATGGCTGATGCAGTGGTGTACATGCGCTATACCGTGGCCTCGTTCCCGTTCATGGCGTTGTTCTACGCGGTGTCGTCGGTTTTCCGCGCCAAGGGCGAGACCCGCATCTCGATGTTTGCCGCCCTGTTCATGAACACGCTCAACATCGCGGGCAATGCCGTGTGCATCTTCGGGTTGCACATGGGGGTCGTCGGCGTGGCGCTTCCGACGTTGCTGGCGCGTGTGACCGCCTCGGCCGGCATGGTCGTGTTGTTGCAGGCTTGGGGCCGTGACGTGCGGATTCGCAGGCTTTCCCAATTCAGGTTCAACAAGCTCATCGTCGGCAAGATCCTTTCCATCGGTGCGCCGAACGCCGTCGAAAGCGGCCTGTTCAACCTCGGGAAGGTTTTGCTGCAAAGTCTGGTTGCCACGCTGGGCACGGCCTCGATTGCCGCCTATGCCGTGGCGTCGAGCCTTGCGACGTTTTTGTACCTGCCGGGCAATGCGCTCGGTGCGGCGTTGCTGACCATCGTGGGGCAGTGCTACGGGGCGGGGGAGCACGGCCAAGCCAAGGGGTACACCATAAAGCTACTCGTCGTGAACTACGTGATGGTTGCGCTCATCGCCGTCGTCCTCGGCGTCGGCGCGAAGAT
>CADAKR010000087.1 GCA_902788545.1 uncultured Coriobacteriaceae bacterium | reverse complement strand
AAAGATTGCAGTCATCGACGGAAACTCGCTCATGCATCGCGCGTACCATGCGGTGCCGCCCACCATGAACGCGCCAGACGGCACGCCGACCAACGCTGTGTTCGGGTTTTGCAGCATGCTGTTCAAGTTCATCGAGATTGCCCAGCCTGATGGCATCGTGTGCGCTTTCGACGCCGGCAAGCCGAAATTCCGCATGGAGGCGCTCGAGCAGTACAAGGCCCAGCGTCCGCCGATGGACGACGAGCTGCGCTGCCAGTTTCCGGTTATCGAGAGTTTGCTCGAATCGATGAACATCCCGGTCGTGAAGGTTCAAGGCTGGGAAGGCGATGACATCCTTGGCACGGTGGCCGCTCGCGACGAGGCGCGCGGCTACGAGACGCTGCTCGTGTCGGGCGACAAGGACGTGAACCAGCTGGTTACCGACCTGACGCATGTGGTGACCACGAAAAAGGGCATCACCGACGTCGTCATTTACGACCCCGAGACCGTGAAGGAAAAGTACGGCATCACGCCCGCACAGTTCCCCGATTACCTGGGTTTCATGGGCGACTCGTCCGACAACATTCCCGGCGTGCCGGGCATCGGCCCCAAGTCGGCGCAGAAGCTGCTCGACCAGTTCGGCTCGATGGAGGGCGTGTACGAGAACCTCGACAAGTTGAAGGGCAAGCAGCTTGAAAACATCCGCGACAACCGCGAGCTCGCGTTCCTGTCGCGTAAGATCGCGACCATCGTGACCGACCTCGATTTCGAGCTCGACGTTGACGAGGTGGCATGGCCCTCATTCGATGCTGCAGCGGTTGCGCAAGCGTTTGGGGCCATTCGTTTCACCGCGCACCTCGACAAGCTGATGCGACTCGTCGGACAAGAAGGCGCGGCATCGGTCGCCGCGACTGCCTTCGAGGCACAAGAGCCCGTGGAGGGCGCCGAGGCCATAGCGCTTGTCGAAGCCGCGCTGGCACGTGAGGAGCGGATCGCCGTCGCATTCGCGCGCGCTGCCCAGGAATCGCTGTTCGGCGCCGAGGCGACGCTAGCAGTTGCGACATCCGAAGGCGCGGGGCTGATTGACGGCGATGATGCGTTCGAGGCGTTGGCCTGCATCGTGCGCGAAGGATCGTTTGCAGCCCATGATGCCAAGGCGATTCTTCACGAGGTGCTTCCCGTCGATTCCGCCGACGACGCCTTGGTCACGGATGACGAGGTGCTCGGAGCGGATGTGTTCGACGTGGCGTTAGCCGCCTACGTGCTCGATTCGTCTGCCGGCAAGTATCCACTCGGCGTGTTGGTTGAAACTCATCTGGACGCTTCCCTGCCCGACGATGAGGATGAGCGCAATCGCATCTCCGTGGAGGCTCAGGCAGTGCGTGCGCTGACGGAGCTTCTGGCCAAGAAGCTGGAGGAGGACGGCACGGCAAACGTGTACTACGACATCGATTTGCCGCTGGTCGGCCCGCTCGCGATAATCGAGCGCAACGGTGCGCCCATCGACGCGGTGGCGCTCACCGAGCTGGGCGTCAACACGCAGGCCGAAATCGACGAACTGAAGGCGAGCATCCACGAGTTGGCGGGCGAGGAATTCAACGTCGATTCGCCTAAGCAGCTCGGCCACATCCTGTTCGAGGTGCTCGGCATGCCGCACGGCAAGAAAACCAAGAGCGGATACTCGACCGATGCGCAGGTGCTCAAGAAGCTGGCAGAGGATTACGAGCTGCCGTCCCTCGTTCTGCGTTACCGCGAGTTCGCCAAGATCAAGTCGACCTACATCGACGCTTTGCCGCAAATCGCCCGCCGCTATGGTGACGGGCGCGTGCACACGTCGTTCAACGAGACCGTCACGGCAACCGGACGCCTGTCGTCTTCCGATCCGAACCTGCAGAACATCCCCGTGCGCACCGATTTCGGTCGCAAGATCCGCGGATGCTTCGGGCCGCTGAACCCGAGCGCGGGCGACGTGTTCCTGTCTGCAGACTACTCGCAGATCGAGCTGCGTTTGCTTGCGCACCTTTCAGGCGACGAGCACCTGGTGGCGGCGTTCAATTCCGGCGCTGATTTCCACGCGTCCACGGCGGCGCGCGTGTTCGACGTGCCGGTCGAAGAGGTGACGCCGCAAATGCGCAGCCGCGCGAAGGCCGTGAATTTCGGCATTGTGTACGGCCAGCAGGCATTTGGCCTGGCGCAAAGCCTCGAAATTCCCATGTACGAAGCCAAGGACATGATCGACCGCTACTTCGAGGCGTATCCTGGCGTGCGCGCCTACCTCGACCGAACGGTCGACGAGGCACGCGAGAAGGGCTATGCCGAGACCATGTTCGGCCGCCGGCGCCACATTCCCGAGCTTTCAGCGCGCAACGCAGTGCAACGCGGCTTCGGCGAGCGCACCGCCATGAACCATCCGATGCAGGGCACGGCTGCCGACATCATCAAGCTTGCCATGAGCGAGGTCTCGCGCCGGCTGGTTGCCGACGGCTTCAAGGCGAAGCTGCTCATCCAGGTGCACGACGAGCTCGACTTCTCGGTTCCCGCCGATGAAATCGAGGCGCTCAGCGCCATGGTGAAAGACGTCATGGAAAACGCCGCCGAGCTGCAAGTGCCCCTGATCGCAGACATCAGCTTCGGCCCCACTTGGGCAGAAGCGCACTAGGCTTGATGCGCCTTTACTCTGGGGTGAGCGCTCATCTCGCAGCAAGGGCGCGCCGATTAAGCGCTCCAGAGGTAGCCGACGCCGCGGACGGTTTCAAGGCGCTGGGCAAGTTCGGGACCGAGTTTGGCGCGGATGCGTCGGACGTGCACGTCGACGGTGCGCGAGCCGCCGTAGTAGTCGAAGCCCCATACGTGCTGGAGCAGGGCATCGCGCGAGAACGTGTGGCCGGGATGGCGCACCAAAAACGACAGCAGCGCGTATTCGAGGTACGTGAAATCAACTGGCTGGTCCCCGACGGAGACCTGATACGTCGCCAGGTTGATCGTCATGGTGTCGACGGTGATGACGTCCGAATGGCCCGCCGCAGCGTCGTCGCGCAAAAGCCGGCGCACACGGGCTGAGCATTCCTCGGGGCTGGCGCCGTGAACCACGAAATCGCCTGGCACCATGGCGGGTAGCTTCAGGCTGTCCATGGCGTCGGCGTCGACGATGACCAGCAGCGCGCACGAACGGTCCTCCGCGAGCTGCACGACCTCAGGCAGGTTGGCGCTAGCCGTGCCGCGCGCCTCGAAGATGATGAGGTCATGGCTTGCGCCGGGCGCGAGCAGCTTCTTGATCTGCACCGTCGAGCCGGCGGAGATGTCGACGTCGAAACCGCTGAGCACCTGCTGGAACTTGTAGGCGTTATCGAGCGAGTCAGCTATGAAGACGACGCGTTTCCTCATCGGAAGCCGCCTTCCACCAGACGGGCACGATAACTCGCGCGCCTGAGGGTTGTGAGGTTGCATCTCCTCATCTACAGCACCGCCAGGTTACGATCGAGCTCCCACGTGCTGACGTGGCGCAGGTAATCCATCCATTCGGTACGCTTGGCTTTGACCAGGTACGAGTGGATGTGCTCGCCGAGCGTTTCCTTCATGAGGTCGGATGAGGCAAAGCGCTCGACTGCCTCGCCCAGGTTGGCTGGCAGCGTTTCCAGGCCGGCCTTTTCAGCGGCACGCGCCGAGTACTTGAACAGGTTCTCGTCTTCGACCGGCTCGGGGGGCTCGAGACCCTCCTCGATGCCCGCAAGGCCCGCTGCCAGCATGACCGCGAACGCTAGGTACGGGTTGGCCGCCGGATCGGGGCTGCGCAGCTCGATGCGGCAAGCATCGGAGCGGTGCGGACGGTACCCCGGTACGCGAAGCAACGTGGAGCGATTCGTGCGCGCCCACGAAAGGTGCGCCGGAACATCGCCTTTGCCGATGAGTCGCTTGTACGAGTTCACGTACTGGTTTGTGACCAGGCAGAACTCGGGCGCATACTTCAGGATGCCGGCGATGTAGTGCTTCGCCAAGGCCGACAGGTTGTAACCGAGCGAATCGGATTCGTCGTAGAACAGGTTGTTGCCCTCGAAATCGACGAGGCTTTGGTGCACGTGCATGCCGCTGCCCGGCGCATCGACGAGCGGCTTGGGCATGAACGAGGCGTACACGCCGTGCTTGTCGGCGATTTCCTTCACGACCAGCTTGTACGTCATGACCGCGTCGGCCATCGAGAGCGCATCGGTGTAGCGCAAGTCGATCTCGTGTTGCGAGGGGCCGTTCTCGTGATGCGAGTACTCGATGGGGATGCCCATTTTCTCGAGGGCGAGCACCGTGTCGCGACGCAGGTCGGAAGCGTAGTCGAGGCTCGTCAAATCGAAGTAGCCGCCGTGGTCGAGCACCTCGGGCGCGGTGGCGTCCTTGAAGTAGTAGTATTCCAGCTCGGGGCCGACGTTGAACACATAGCCCTTCTCGGCAGCCTTGTTCACCATGCGACGCAGCACCTGGCGTGGATCGCCTTCAAATGCCTCGCCGTCGGGTGTGCGGATGTCGCAGAACATGCGCGCCACGGCGTCTTGCGAGGGGCGCCACGGCAACACCTGGAACGTCTCGGGATCGGGGAAGGCCAGCATGTCCGACTCTTCGGCGGGACTGAATCCGGCCACGCAGCTGCCATCGAAACCCATGCCGTCAACGAACGCGTTCTCGATTTCCGAAGGGGAAACGGCGAACGACTTGCACGTGCCCAGCACGTCGGTGAACCACAGCCGCACGAAATGCACGTCGCGGCTCTTGATAGTCTTCAGCACGAAATCGAGCTCTGGATTCATGACGTCGTTCCCCTTCAGGTTGAAGCGCGGTTTCTTCCAGAATGGTAATACCTTATCACGCTGCGCAAGGGTGTCTTAATGTTGGCCATTTTATTTACATTTAACGAGATTGCCGGCCGAGGCGCGGGGATGCAACATACAACGACGTTGTTCGTTGCATTACGAACTCGACTCCGATTCGGAGAATGTGACAAACACCGTCGGTGTACGTCACATCAGCGGAAAAGGTGGTGCTTGACGAGGGCGGCGGTGTGGCGCACGCCGATGATGCGAAGCTTGTGAGCGGCGGTTTTTGCCAGATTCAGCTTGTAGGGGACGTCGGTGATGGGCGGCAGCGCTACGCCTTTCAGCTCGGCGTAGCGGCGCTTCCAATCGGGGGAAACCCATTCACTGTCGAAGACGAGACGGTCGTTGAGGCGGTTGAACACACCTGTGACAGCCTCGCGCACTTCGGCGTTTTCGAGGCCTTCGGCACCGACGATACGGCCGATGTACGTGAACGCGCGTTTCACCTGGGTGTTTTGCACGCCCTCGTCGGCAATGCCCAGCCGATCGAGGATATCTTGCATGTCGTTCCAGCGATCGATGAGCATCAGCGGATTGCGGCGGGCGGCTTCGGCGACCTTTTCGGGCGTTTCCTCGCGGTAGTTATAATACGCCTTATCCAGGTACGCGATGGCTCGGGCCTGGCAAAGCGTTTCCACCAGGAACGGGTTGTCGGCCCAACCGGCGCCGGGAATCTCGGGGAAGCGAATGCCGTGCTCTTCCAAGAATGCGCGGCGGTACAGCGCCGACCAGATGGAGGGATGATGAGCCAACAGCTCGGCGCCCGCCGCCTCTTCGAACGTGAACGGCTGTGATTTCGGTTTCACGAGGCCTTTGTAGCTGCACGGAACGCGGCGTTCGATGCTGTTGCCAGACTTCCAAATGCTCCAATACGGCGCGCGGACGATATCGATGGGCTCGTCGAACGTAGCCGCATACTGCACCATGTCCTTCAGCATGCCCTCGTCATACCAGTCGTCAGGCTCGAGAATGGCCACCCATTCGCCGCGCGCTGCCTCAAGCCCGCAATTCATGGCCGATCCGTAGCCACCGTTGGGCTTGTCGATGACAATGATGCGCGCGTCTTCGGCAGCGTGCGCGCGGATGATGTCGGGCGAGCCGTCCGTCGAGCCGTCATTCACGCAGATGATCTCGATGT
>CADAKR010000086.1 GCA_902788545.1 uncultured Coriobacteriaceae bacterium | reverse complement strand
TTCGGTCACCGATTCGGAAGTGAACAGGTAGCTGCGCGTTGCTGTCATTGCCTTCTCCGTTCTGCCGCCTTGACAGCGGCGCGTGTCCTTGCGTGGCGGCGCCCGCCAAAAGGATGGCTCCTTTCGGCGGGCGCCGCCGAACGCATGCGTTTTGGGTCACTATACCACCTGTTAGGCAATGCGCGTGTAGCGGCTCTTGCGCTCGTTCAAATCGACATTTCCGATGCGGCCGGACTCCTCGAACTTCTGGATGTCGGCCTCGGATTGCGCGATGTACACGCGGTCGCGCCAATAAGCACGCGGGTCGTTCTTGTCGTTCCACAGGCGATCGGCGACGGGGCGCCATTCATCAGCGCGCTCCTTCGTCTTGCTCATCAGGTCGTCCACGTCCTCGATTGCGGTCAAGTCGGTCGAATGGGCGCCGGACGCCTTCACCATTTCCGCGAGCTTGCCCGAGTTCTCGTAAATCGGGCACGGACGCAGCAGGTTGTCGCCATCGAAGGGCATCTCGCGGTAGTACTGCATGAACAGCGGCGAGTTCAGCGCCTCGAGCAGCGACGCCTCGTGGAGGTTCGTGTTCGAGTAGTGCGCGAACACGCAGGGGTCCACATCGCCTTTCGCATTGATGTGAAGGTAACGCCGCCCGCCGGCGATGCAGCCGCCCACGAACTCGCCGTCGTTTTGGAAGTCGAGCGTGAACAGCGGCTTTCGGGTGCGCATATCGCGCACGAAGTGGTACAGATGCTCGCGCTGGGCCGCCGTGGGCATGAGCTCGTTCGTGCAATCGGCGCCCACGGGCATGAACGTGAAGATCCACGCGAACAGCGCGCCCTTCTCGATGAGCCAGTCGAAGAACTCCTCGGACGCGATGGCCTCTGCGTTGGCCTGCGTGAAGCAGCACGACACGCCGAACGGAAGCTTGTATTTGCGCAGCAGCGTCATGGCCTCGTCGATCTTCGCGAACGTGCCTTCACCGCGGCGCTCGTCGGTGGCCTCGCCAATGCCCTCGACGCTGATGGCGGGTACGAAATTCTTCACGCGCACCATGTCGCGGCAGAACTCCTCGTCGATGAGCGTGGCGTTCGTGAACGACAGGAACGCCGAATCAGGGTGCGCCTCGCAGATGCGCATGAGGTCGTGCTTGCGCACGAGCGGCTCGCCACCGGTGTAGATGAACACGTGCGTGCCCAGCTCGTTGCCCTGGTTCACGATCGAGTTGATGTCCTCGTAAGTCAGGTTCAGCGCGTGGCCGTACTCGCCCGCCCAGCAGCCGGTGCAATGCAGATTGCACGCGCTCGTGGGATCGAGCAGCACCGCCCAGGGGATGTTGCAGCGCAGGCGCTTGCGGTTCTTTTCCTGGAGCGGCCACGCCAGCACGTTCGCGTCGGTGAGGAAGCACTTGATGAGCGACGGCATGACCTCGGGGTTGAGTTCGAACAGCTTCATGATCAGCTGGTACCAGTTGTCCTCGGCGGCGATGGACGTGCGGAACGACTTGCGCTGGTTGCCGAATATGTTCGCGGGGACGATGCGGTCGAAGACCTCCATCATCGCCTTGGAATGCGCCCGGGGGTCTTTCACCAGGTAATCAACCATCCTGTTCAGCATCGCCCGCCCGAAGGCGTCGGTACGGCTGGGCTTGGCCAGCGCCTCGAATAGCTCCGGGTACTCGCTCTTCGAATGCTGGTAGGCTTCCTCGACGGTCATGCTCATGCTTGTCTTCCTTTCCAAAGTCACCTTCGACTGCTGTCAAACAACAAAAGGGACGCACCCCCCATTCCGGCGCTTGAAGCAGGCGCTCCTTGCATCCGAGAATAGGCGGTGCGTCAGCCAGCGTCAGCTTGCGTCCAGCAATGGATGCTATCACAATCGGCAACGTTGGGGAAGTTTTCCCAGCTTATACGGCGTAACCACAAAAAAGCGGCTAGAACACCTCGGCTATGGCGGCATCGATGCGGGCCAACACGTCTTCGCGCTTCAGCAGCTCGATCGACTCGAACAGCGGCGGCGACACCATGTTGCCGCAAATGGCCACGCGAAGCGGTTGCAGCAGGTTCTTCAACTTCATGTCCAGCGGCTCGGCAAGCGCGCGGCACTTCTCCTCGAGCACGGCGGCTTCCCATGAGTTGGCTTCGTCAGCAAGCACCTCGCGGCATGCGGCGATGGCTTCTTGCGCCCGTGCCCCCTCCTTGCGCAGCACCTTGTTCACGCTCTTCTCGTCGAGCAGCACGCACGGCCCCCAGAACATGTAGGGCAACTTGGCCTCGGCTTCGGCAAGCGACGTCTCGCGCTCGGCGACAAGCGGGTACAGCGCCTCGTAGAACGCGGGGCGCGCTGCCAGCTCGTCTTCGAACGCGGCCAGCTGCTCCTCGTTGAGCGGCTCGGTTTCCCCTTCTGCGGCAGGCGCGTTGGGATCGGGCGTCGGCACGATGGCGGTGTGGACGTACGGGTAGCCCTCCGCATGGATGCGAGCGAGCCACGGGCGGCTCAGGCGCACCCATTCGGCGGCATCCAGCTTCTGGATGTACTGCCCGTTCATCCACGACAGCTTCGTCTCGTCGAAGATCGCGTCCTTCTTGGTGATGCGGTCGAGCGAGAACTCCGAGCAAATCGTCTCGCGGCTCATGATGGTCGTCTCGCCGTCGAGCGACCAGCCCAGAAGCGCCAGGAAGTTCACCATCGCATCGGGCAGGAAGCCGCGGTCGCGGTATTCTTCCACGCTCGTGGCGCCATGGCGTTTCGACAGCTTCTTGCCGTCGGGGCCCAGGATCATCGACAGGTGCGCGAACGTGGGAATGGGCGCGCCGAGCCCCTCGTAGATGAGGATCTGGCGCGGCGTGTTGGACAGGTGGTCGTCACCGCGGATGACATGAGTGATGCCCATGTTCGTGTCGTCGCAGACCACGGCGAAATTGTACGTGGGGCTGCCGTCGGTGCGCACGAGGATCATGTCGTCCATGACGTCGGCCGGGAACGACACGTGGCCGTACACGGCGTCGTCGAATTCGATGGGCCCGTGGTTTTCCGGCACCTTCAGGCGCCACACGTGCGGCTCGCCCGCCTCGATGCGCCGTTGTGCTTCGGCCGGATCGAGGTCGCGGCACGTGCGGTCGTAACCGGCGTAGCTTTCCCCCGCCGCCTCGCGCTTGGCGTCGAGCTCCTCCTTTGTGCAGAAGCACGGGTACACCGCCCCGCGCTCCTTCAGCTTGTCGAGCGCAGCGGCGTAGGTGTCCATGCGCTGCATCTGGAAGTACGGGCCGGCCTCGCCGCCGACCTCGGGGCCTTCGTCCCAATCCAGGCCCAGCCACTTCATGGCGTTCAGGATGACGTCGACGTTTTCCTGCGTGGAGCGCTCGGGATCGGTGTCCTCGATGCGCAGGATGAACGTGCCGCCCATCGCACGGGCGAACGCCCAGTTGAAAATAGCCGTGCGGGCCCCGCCGATGTGAAGGCGCCCCGTCGGGGAAGGCGCGAAACGCACGCGTACTTGCTCAGTCATAGTCACTCCATTCAATTCACGAAACACCGGACGTTTGGCTTCGAGCCAGACGTCCGGCTCGAAGCCAAACGTCCGATTCGGGGCACGTCCGAACTTATTTCTTCAAAGACTTGCCGATGACGATAGACAGTATAGACACGGCGAATGCCACGACAAGCCAGATCACGCCCATCCCCATCCAAAATTCGGTTGGCAGGGCGCAGATGAGCAGGCTGTCGTAAGGGAACTCCCAGTTGCCCTGGCTGAAGAACAGCTGGTGGAACATGCGGAAGAAGCCGTTGAAGTCGACGACCGCCCAAATGCCAAGCACCACGAACGCCACGATGACGATGATGCCCACCGAAAAGAGCACCGAGCCGACAGAGCGCTTGCGGCCCACCACGCCCGTGAACACGAGGCCGACGATGGCCACGGCCGCCGCGACGATGAGGAAGGGAAAGGCGCGCGAGATCAGCTTGTAGCAATCATCGAGGTGCGAAACCGTGTTCTCCGAATAGCAGTACAGCTCGGATGCGCCGGAGAAGACCGATTTCAGCAGCGGCAGGCTTGCCGTGGTGGTCACGCGGTCGAGTTTCGGGAAATCGGCGGGAACGGTGCCGCCTGAGTCGGCCAGCTTCTCCGCATGCTCTTTGCAGACCTGGTAAATCGCGCGGTACAGCGCGGCCTCGTCGTGGGAGCCGAACGAGAAATCGCGCGTCGCATCGGCCACCTGCACGAGCTGCGTGCGGCTGTATGGCGACAAGGCGTCCTTCGCGAACAAGTTGGAAAGCCCCTGCGTGACCGGTGGTTGAATGCACACCGCCAACCCGGCAGCCACGAACGTGACAGCCAGCGCCACCGCCGTGATGCAAGCCACTATGCCCCGAAAAACCTTCATGCCCCCAGTATACAGGTGGGTTTTCGGGGACCGGAGAGAAAAACCCAGGTCTGCAAGGACCAAAAGGGGGGTACTCCCCAACTGGCCCCAGAAGGGGGGAAGGAACCAATTGGGGATACTCCCCTTTTGGTCCTTTTGGCTACAGGTTGCAGTCGACCCAGATGACGGCGCTGGTGAGGTCGCCCATGGGCTGGCTGATGATGGGCTTGGGGCCAAGGCGCGCGAACACGCCGCCGAACTTCCCGTTGAAGGTGTAGAGGCCCGGCATGTTGTTGTAGAACGCCGTCTCGCGCGGGATGTCGGCTTCGTCGGCGATGAGCAAGTCGTTGCAGATGGGCAGAAGCTCGGTGCGGAACGGCGTCAGGTAGGTCTGCACGAGGAAAGGCGCGCCGGCGCGGCCGTTGCTGAAGCGGTCGACGATGTCCTCCCATTCTTCTTGGGACCACATCTGGCCGGCGTAGACGTCGTGGGCGCCGTATTGGTCGGTCGGCTTGATGATCCATGCGTCCTTGTTCGCGCGCACCTCGGCCAAATCGATGTGCGCATCGTCGAGGAACTTCGTCTGCGGCACGTACTCGTCGACGAGGCGCAGCTCCTCTTCGGTCAGCATCTCGCGCGTCTCAGGCCAGAACACGGCATCGAAAATCTGCTTGTCATGCACGATGTGGCCCGCGAAGCTGCCGATGAGCGCCACCACGCCGTCGCGCACGGCCGCGATCATGTCCTGGCTAGCATCCCAGTTGTTCAGGATGTCGTTGGTGACCGAGCGGCGCCAGATGGCATCGATCTTGCGGCCCTTCTTGTCGCGCAGCTCGCGCGCCGCCGGGTCGTACACGAGGTCGCGCACGTCTTCGACCAGGCACGGGTAGCCGTGCTCACCGAAGTAGCGCGCATACACGCGGAACTCGTCGACGACGGCGTTTTCCATGAAGTCCGCGATGGCGAACGTGGGATGCTCGACTTTGTTCTCGAACGTGTCGTAGATGCGGATGAACTCTTCCACCCAGGGGTTGAACAGGTCGGATGTCTGCAGCTGGTGGCGGCTCGCGAACTCGCGCATCGTGGCCGAGGGCGCCAGCGAGATGTTCAGCTCGCGGTCCTCGTTCATGCCCGACGAACCGTCGGCGTTCCATTCGCAGAAACCGCCTTCCAACGTGTCCTCGTTCAGAAACACGTCGAAACGCGCGAACGGCAGCAGGGCATCGTAGCGCTGCGGGATCAGGATGAGCTCGCGCAAGCGCTCGTCGTAGTCGAACAGCTCGCGGTACGCGGGGTCGTCGAGGTAGCGGCGCATGACCTTCTCGCAGATGCTGTGGCTGGTTTCGGCAAGCCATTTCATCTTGTCGTAGGTCTCGCGGTCGAAAAGACGCGGCACGAACGACGATTCGGCTTGGATATAGTGCACGAGCGCGGTGGAATTCTCCATGTAGGCGAATGCGTTGGCGCGCCCGGGCACGTCGCCGTCGAGCGACGCCATGATATCGAGGTACTCGTTGGTGTATTCGGCGTTCTTGGTCATGTCGGCTCCTATCTTTAAGTCGTTGCATTCTTAAGCCTTTTATCGAATGCTTATGGATGCAATGCAGATTCTGGCGGGCAGGGTTGCCGACCATTTCGGTGA
>CADAKR010000085.1 GCA_902788545.1 uncultured Coriobacteriaceae bacterium | reverse complement strand
CTCGGCACGATGGAGGCCACCAACGCCTACGTCTGGGCCAAGCGCATGAAGTCGTTCGGCTGCTCGTGGTCGAGGCGCGGCGCCGCCAACATGGCGCTCGTGCTCTGCCGCGTGTGCGCGGGCCGGCCGCTCGTGGCGCCGCCGAAGGGCGCCCTGTTCACGGCGGCCGAGAAGGCGAAGGAGGCCGCGTCGGTCGCCAAGAGGGGCGCCGAGGCCGCCAAACAGCTCACCGTCGGGAAGGGCTGGGAGCCGCCGCAACTGCCCAAGCTGCTCACGAAGAACGTGTCGATCCCGCTCGCCTACAGGAGCTAGGCCCGGCCGGCCGCCGCGCGCAAGCGCGGCATCCATACAACCGCGCGACGTGGCGGCTGCATGGTGGGCAACCTTGCACGCGCGCGCATAATCAAAAGGCACGCGCGCGGACGTCTCCCGGTCAAGGGAGCCGGTCTTCGCGCGTCTAAATGACGGCCCGGCTCCGCCGGGCGGGCACCCTGGCGGCACTTGGCCCGAGATGCCCGCCTTCTCTGCTATGATTCCACTCGGAAGAACGCCGAGTGGGCCGATTCAATCACTAAGGGGCATCGACTCTACCCCAGTTAAAGTTACTCACACCTGGCCATAGGCCCTATTTGAAAGCGAGCTGACTCGTGGTATAAAACTACTGGGTTGGCTAAAGGATGGCTGGGCCCGTCAAAGTCGGGCGGAGGGATCTCCGCCCTCTTTGGTTTCTTGTTCAACATTTCGTGCCCGGAGGCGACACTTGAAGGAAAACGTTCTCTACCTGTACATCGACGAGTCTGGAAACCTCGACTTCTCCGAGAAGGGCACGGAGTGGTTCATCGTCACCGGCGTTGTCATGCGGAGGCCCTTCGACGCGGCCACCGCGCTTCTTGCCTACAAGTATGACTGCATCGAGGATGGCCTAGACATCGAACGCTTCCATGCGAGCGAGGACGTGGATACCGTTCGCACTGGCGTCTACACGCGTATCGGCGAACACGGCGGGGAGTGCAAGGCGTACAGCGCGAAAGTGCACAAACCGCTCCTTCCCGAGGAAGTTAGAGATCCCGCCTGGGCTTACTCGATTGCATTCGAATGGCTGGTGCACGAGGTGTTCAAGCAAGAGGACCTAGATGATATTGCGGAGGTCATCGTAGTCACCGACAGCTTGCCGAAGGATGCAAAGCGCAAGCAGGTCGAAAAACCGCTGAAATCGTTCATGCGCAGCCAGTTCCAGGAGGCCGGCATACCCTATGTGCTTTTGCACCACAGCTCGGAAAGCGATCCCAACCTGCAGATCGCGGATTACATGTGCTGGGCGGTGCACCGGCACGAAGTCAAGGGGCTCGACTGGCCGATGTCCAAGGTCCAAGACGTCATGGAGTCGGTATCCGAAGTGATCGTGGCGTAAAACGAGAGGCCGCCGAAGCGACCTCTCGTGACCCATCCCACCTATCTTTCGAAGAACCCCTTGGGTTCGTATCGGCGGGCGGGAACCTTTTGCGCCTCGATTATACCACGGAGCGCTGCGATTGCCTTATGCGTTTCCCGCCGGTAACGCGCGAGCGGCATCGTTCCTGCAGCCAATCGAGTCTTTGTCATCGGACAACACCCAGCAGCTCCTCCCACCACTGCCGGGTCTCGCAGCCGGAAGTTCCAAGCAAATCAAGCATACGGCTTCTGGCATCGGCTGGCATCGACCAGAAGTCAGCCCTCAACGCCGCGTCGATGTCCGCGGTGCTGGCCTCCATCTGCTCGCAGATTTGGCGTTTTTCGTCGAGCGTATAGCTCTGGGGAGAGCTCGTCGCCAAATCACCCCTCAGGTATGCGATCTCGTGTTCCTCCATCAGCTTCGTCCATTGTTCGCTCGTAGTCATGTCGGTTCTCGCTTTCATCACGCGCGAAACCCTCCGCTTCTTACCCGGCTGGAATTCGTGACCACCTTTTCAAATGAGCCAATCCTGAGCCAATCGTGAGCCAATGCAAGAAATCCTTAGGTTCCGCTAGTTTCCGTTACTTTCCGATAATTCCAGGTGAAACCGACATTAACCGCTCTTAGTTTTCCTTCGTTTTCCCTACTTCAACCAACTGTCACGTCGGAGGTCGCGAGTTCAAGTCTCGTACATCCCGCCACGAAACTCCTGGTCAGCCCACTAAACGGGCTGGCCTTTTGCTTTACATGGGGCCGATTTTTCGCAAAAGTGGCTAAGAAGTGGCTAAGGATTGAGAAAGGTCGGCCAAAAAGAAGGAGCTCCATTCCTTTCAAGGCCCTTATTGGGTACGTTCCGTGACGGCTGTGACGGGTGTGACGGATAGGGTCCTTTGCGGGTGACGTATACTTGCGGGAGTCGACCTGTGCAGAACGGCTTTTTTAGTGTTGCCGCAAAAAAACGGGGAACATGTACGAGGAGGCTTCACCATGAATTCGAAGAACGGGACAGTCGCAAGGCGTTTCTTGATTCCCCTTGGCATCATGCTGACAATGGCAGCGCTAATCCTTGGCGCCGCCATTTCGCCTGCCGCGTTTGCCGATGACGGCGATCTCGCCGCCGGCGGCTCCCCGTCTCTTGGCAACGCCAACGAGCCCGCCCGCACCATCATGATCTACTTGGATGGTGCTACCTCCGAAGAGAACACTCCGGTATGTTCCGCCATGCTCAAAGAATACATGGCGTCGAACTTCAATCGCAGCGATTTTCGCATCATCGTCATGACGGGCGGCTCGCTCAAATGGCATCTGGACGCGAAGTATCTTAGAGACCAGGATGGCAAGAGCGGCACGCTTACCGAGATTAGCAGCGAGTACAACCAGATCTGGGAGGTGTACGGAGCCAAGGACGGCGCGGAAGGCTATATCAAACTGCTGGACGCGGATGGCGTGACAGGCGACGGAGCTGATCCCCGCCCGTCCAAAGACGAGCTCATGAGCGACCCCAACACCTTGAAGGGGTTCATCAACTTTGCAAGTAGCTATGCACCTGCAGACAAATTCGACTTGATCCTGAACGACCATGGCTCGGGTCCCCAAAAAGGTTATGGCTACGACGACCATGGCGACCCAGGTGAGACTTTGTCCGTGCTTGAACTGCGGCAGGCGATCTCGAGAAGCGACGTTTGCGCACAAGGCGGCAAGTTCGATTTCATCGATCTTGACTGCTGTGTGATGGGCAATTTCGAAACAGCGCTCGCCTTGTCGGATTACACGAACTATTACCTCGGATCGGCAGACGTCGACCCTCACTCGACGGTCGATTACACGGCGGTGTTTGACTTCCTCGCAACTGACCCCGATATGGATGCCTGGATCCTGGGATGCAAGCTCGTGGATCTTTTTGCCGATTACTATGACAAGAACCCGGACAAGGTATCGGTAGGCCCTTCGGATACCTATTGTGTGGTCGACACAAAGAAGCTCAAGCAGAGCGGGATCGTGGACAAGCTGCTGGCGATTGCAAAGCAGATGAGGGCAGAGGCGACTGCCGGGACTTTCTACGACGAGATCCGCGTTCCGAAAGACGCGTACCACTTCGCCTATTCTTACCTGCAGGACTTCGCGACCGTTATGGAGCAGCTCGGAATCGGAGTGTACGAATCCGATTGGCAGAATCCGGGGTTCCTGAACGCCTACACGCAATTGGCACTCGAGATACAGAACATCTTGCACGATGAACACATCGTCTATTCGAAGCACACGACGAGGTCGGAAGAAACGCATGTGTTCTTCGGCAGAAACGATGACGGAAGCATAGAGGTAAGGGGCAAGAAATTCCCGACAAGCGGTTTGAGCATTTTCGCCTTCGCCAATCCCTTCGACGGCGACGTTTCCGGTGAGGTGGCATCCTACATCGATGCGATGAACGAGCTTGCCGAAGCAATGGAAGATCCGTCGGAAAAGGAGCTTCTCAAGACGTACATGCAGGCAGTTCTTGATTACGAGTTGATTTGCCACGCCGGCATTGCCGTGTCGACCCTCGTAGAAGACGGTTGCGCCCCCGACGAGATCGACTACAACAAGGTTCTCGAATACCTCAAGTCTCAAGAATCTGAACACACCAAGAGTGGATGGGAATACATCTCGAAGGCTTTTGAGGCCAGCGACAGGGACGTCGAGGCGTGGCTGAGCGGGATTATCGACATCCAGCGCAAGGAAGTCTTGAATAACGACAAAGTATCCCTTAAGACAGAGTCCAAGAAAGGAACAGACTATTACCGTATCGATGTGGCCGATACACCAAAGCGCGTTATCGACGTTCCGGCTCTTACCGTAACAGCAGGAACTGCAGTTGAGCCCTTCAAAAACCCCACCATGGTCTTCTACGGCAACGCAGATTCCAGTGCAACGGGTGCCACCTCTGAGGACTACATGACCAGCACCAGCTCTTCCTACCTCATTCCGAAGTATGATGGGCAGTGGTATGCCGTGGAGGATTCGGATGGGAAAAAACACATTGCAATTGCCGCAACAGACCACTCCGTTTTTGCGTCGTTCTCGCTCAACGGTAAAAACCTGGGGGTGGGAGAGCTAATTTTCGATGACAACGGAAATGCGAAGAGCATCTACGTGTACGGCAACACGATACCGATTACCCTCGACACGCTTGAGGGAACGGTGATGGTCACGCTGGAGAACGACCCGCTTGGAGACGCCGCAGGGCCAATAGACATGCCGTTTTTGCTCGAGAAGACAAATGCCAAATTGGTAAAGGACCATTACTCGAATTTGGGTATAGAGTCTGTTGAAGTCAAGCTGGCAATCTCTGATATGTACAAAGTCGAGCACGAGGTCAAGCCAGAGCTGACTTTCGATCCCAACGGCGGTACGTGGGCAGAGGGTGGTGACGCTGTCAAGAAGTTCGAGGTTGGTCTCGAAACCGATTTCGAGATCATCGCAGCTCCCACGCGGGACGGCTACACCTTCGAATGCTGGGAGGGCTCGACCTACCAACCAGGGCAGCAGTATCATGCTGATAGCGACCACACATTTACCGCGACGTGGAAGAAGAACGACTCCAGCGGTGGTGACGACAACACTTCTGGTGGAGCGAAGAGCGCCCAAACAAAATCAAGCCCGAGCAAGGTGTCGAACACGGGAGACCTCCTGAACCCGGTGCTCCTGCTGCTGGCGGTGCTGGCGTCAGGAGGGACGGTTGCGGTGGCTGCGAAGAAGCGAAAACGCGAATTGTAGCCGGGAACGAATTGCTGGGTTCCAGCATCCGGCAAGTGCTGTGGTGCGGCCGCTAGAGTTAGTTTTTGCAAACAAACACATTTCCGCAGGTAATTCTGGCTCTACGATGAGTTTGTTGTGTCCATGATGCGCGTCGTAACGTTATCATCGCGATGCCTGCGTGGGGACGAAGATCGTCACCCTGGTCCCGCCCGCCTCGCGGGTTCCGATCTCCAGCGTGCCACCGCACTGCGCTTTTAGCCGCTCGCGGACGTTGTTAAGGGCGAAGTGCCGCTCATCCTCATCGGGCGGCGTAAAGCCAGGGCCGTTGTCCTCCACGATGATCTGCACGCCGCACCCAAGGTCGCGCGTGGCGACGGAGACCTGCAGCGGCTCCGAATCGGGGTCCATGCCGTGCTTGACGGCGTTCTCTACGATGGGCTGCAGCGTGAGGGGCGGAACGTTAAACGACGTGACCGGCGTGTCGAATTCCACGAACACCTGTCCCTCGTAACAGGCCTGCTCCACCGCGAGGTATGCCTTCGTATGCTCCAGCTCCTGCTCGAAGGAAATCGTTCCGTCCTCCGCAACGACCTCGAAGTTGCTCTGCAGGTAGCGGGAGAAGTCCAACGTTGTCTGCGGGGCCATTTCGGGATCCTTGGCAATAAGGTAGTAGATGCTCGTCAGCGTGTTGTGGATGAAGTGGGGCCTCATCTGCAGGACGGCGACGTGTGCTCGTTCCTGCGCGACCTCCTCCTTCTGGTCCAGGTAGCGACGGACCAGGCCAACCAAAAGGAGGAGCTCCACGAGAATGACCTGAATGGACGGCGCCGCGAGAAAGCAGGCCAGGAACATAAAGCCCTGTACGTTCGTTAT
>CADAKR010000084.1 GCA_902788545.1 uncultured Coriobacteriaceae bacterium | reverse complement strand
AGAAGAAGGCCCCCAACGCCAACGTGGTGCTCGCGGCCGAACCCGAGGGTGGTAACGAAAGCCTGCCAGAGGGCGTTTCCGCTCCGGCGGCCACTCCTGCCGATGTGAGCGCAGATGCCGTGTACCCGGAGCTGCCGCGCGATTACCTGAACGACGACAGCGCCTGGACAGGCGGCCTTACCGCGGCTTCGTCCGCCGACCTGAGCGCGCAGGCCACCACGCTCGTGAAGAACATCTACGGCGCCACCGACCTCGTATGCGCCGAGACGAAGAGCGGCCCGGTGGTGGCCTACATCGCCGACGCCGAGCAGGTGGACATATCGGGGCGCGATTCTTCCAACCGCTCCGTGCTCGTGTATTCGCGCTACCAGAGCGACGGCTCGTGGTCGAAGCCCGTGCCAATCGATGTGGCCGATTCCACGTACGGGCAAACGCCCGATTACAATCCCGCCATCTTCGCATTGCCCGACAGCGATGACTTCTACGTCGCTTGGCTGGATGCCAGGAGCGCCGTTGCCTCGGGCGAAACGTTCGGCGAGATCGTGAAGAAGCTGGACGTGCGTTTTGCGAAGGTGGGCGCGGACGGCAAAGTCGAGCCCCAGACGGTGTGGCCGAAGCGCGGCAAATCTGCTCCCTCCGGCGTTTCCAATGGCGCCCCCTCCCTGTATGTAAAGAAGGACCCGGGAAGAAGCCCCCATGCCTACGTGGGATGGGCGACCAACGAAGCGACGGGTGACGAGGGCCAGGTCATCGGCACGTCCGGCAAGCATGACGTGTACCTGGCTTCCAAAGACGTGAACGCTCATGCTTTGGAGTACTGGGACTACATAAATACGTCTACCGATTCGGGTGCCGTTACGAGCCTGGACGTCGGCATGATTAGCGGCAAGCCCTCCGTCGCCTGGTCGGTTGACAGGACCTATGCTTCCCGCTGCAAGAAGGCGGACGGCAGTTGGTCGTCAGTCTCCATGGAGGAACTGTCCTCGTTGAACGATTCCACTGCCTACAAGATGACGCACGGCACGGCGACATCGAGTGGTTGGCTGCCTCAGGTCGAAAAGATTGCCGACAATGCGACGGGAATCCAGGCCATCACTTCCAACGGCACCCCCACCATGGCGTACACCACCTGGGCCCGGGCAGATGAGGGCGGCAATTTCTGCAGCATCTACAACGCGAGTGGCAACAGCCTGCTGCTGGACGGTACGACGGTCGGGCTGCCGACGCCGCTGACGAAGATCGCGGGCGATATCGGCAAGGGTGCCAACGCGGGCATGGTCACCTGCATGAGGACCACCAACGCCGCCAGCGTCGCATCGCTGGTGAAGAGCGGTGATGGGGCCAAGGACTGGGGAAAGATGGTCGAGGCTACCAACGCGAAGGGCAACATCACGAGCTACGACGTCGTTTACCATAACGGCGCCCCGATGGTCGTCTACACCGTTGCCTCGCCGAAGGGGAACTCGATGTCGGCGGCCGACGATTCGGACGAAACGACGAGCATGGAAGTTGCAAGCGGAGGCGCGTTGCTCGACACGGACATCGAGGGCGTGTACTACGACGAGATGGAAGTCAACGCCGGGCAGGTCATGCCCGTCAGCGTTGAGTTCACCAACGACGGCATCGTGCCGCTCGACGGCGCGGACATCTACCTGTACAACGAGGAGATCGATAGCGAGCCTGCGCTCATGACCACGACAAGCGAGTCCGTTCAGCCAGGCGATACGGGGACGGGCTCGTTCGAAGTCCAGCTGCCCGAGCGCTCCGTGTTCGATGAGCTCGGCAAGGAGATGCAGTACTACGTGCTCGTCGTGCCGAAGGGGACCATGGGCGTGACTGCCGACACCATGCTCGAGGAAGGCGACGACACGCTCATCTTCAAGCTCGGCGACCCGCATCTGGCGGTCGAGACCGAGCATCGCCTGGTCGACGGCCAAGAGTCGGTCGTGGCCACGGTGAAGAACGAAGGCATGGTCACATCCAAGCCCGCCACGCTCGTCTTCGAGGAAGCCGAGGGCGGCATCGACCTCGAGCGCGTCGAGGTGCCGGCGCTGGCCGAGAACGAGACGTTCGTCTACGAGTACAAGGCGCCGGGCGGGTACTTCCAGAACACGAATGTCGCCGACCTGTCGATCATGCTCGAAGACCCGAACGACCCCGATGACACCTATAGCATGTACAACTCCGACAGCATACACACGTGGGATATCGCGGACGACGAAACGCCGGCGGCCACCAAGCCTGCAAGCTCAGCGCCGAAGACGGGCGACAGCTTCGCGCTCGGCATCGCGATCGCGTTGCTGGCGTTGATCATCCTCACAAGCCCGATCGTGGCCCGCAGGATTCGGGAGGCGCGCGAAGGGTGACCTCCCCACTGCGCATCGCGGTATCGTTGATAGCTGCAACCGCCCTAGCCGTCGTGCTTGGCGGTTGCAGCGTTCAAGCGCCTTCTGGCGGGGCTTCTGGTGGGGTTTCTAGCGGATCTTCCGGTGCTAGCTCTTCGGCGGCTGTGAAGGGGACCGAGCCGCTCGTGCTTGTCGTGGTGGGTTTCGCGGGCGACGAGAACGGTGAAAACACCGTGCCTTACCGGGACGATTTCGACTGGCACGCCATGGCCTTCGAGAACGACAAGGGCGTGCCGGCTTTCTACCGCGATCAATCATTCGGCTTGTTCACGTGGACGCCGGCGCATGAGACGAGCGCGTTCGGGGTCGATGGCAACACCTGCGCATCCGATGCGAAAGACGACGGCGTCGTGCATGTCGTGCTGCCGCGCGGGCACGGGCACTGGTTTGCGCCCCAGCAGGAGGACGACCAGCATGGAGCGTCGGGTGATGCCGCTATCGAGGCGCAGGCTGCCAGGGACCGTGATTTCGAGCAGACCACCGTCGCCGCCTTGCGCGAGGCGGCCAAGCACATCGATTTCGCCTCGTACGACGCGAACGGCAACGGCGCCATCGACCGCGACGAGCTGGGCGTGGCGGTCGTTTACGCCGGCTACGATGTCAACAGCATCTGGATCGACATGCTTGACGAGCAGGAGTTCCCGCGTATGCAATCGCATGCGTTCAGCGCGATCGACGTCGGCGACAACCGCGGCCCCAACTTCATTCCCGACAGCGGCGTTATCATGGGCGAACACGAGCTGCGCGTGCCCACAAGCCGGCTCGAGGACAAGCAGGTCGACATGAGCGTGGTCGAGTTCGCTCCGTGCTCGGTTTCCTCGTTGGCGCACGAGCTGGGCCATTTCCTGAAGCTGCCCGATTATTACGACACGACGCTCGACGAGAGCGCGCCTTGGAGTTATTGGAGTGCGGGTTCCTTGTCGGCGATGGATTACGGCGGCGTTTTGCGCGTCCCGACCGGCGATGATTCCTACGAGGTTACCATGGCTGGTTTCGACCCGTTTTCGCGCGGGAAGCTGGGATGGTTGCAGCCGCAGCTGGTCAGTTCCTCTGGCACATACGAGGTGCGTGCCGATGGGGCTCCTGGCGGTAAAAATGTACTGCGCGTGGAAACGGGCAGGGAAGGCGAGTATTTCCTCATCGAGAATCGCCAGGCGAAGGGCTACGACGTGGCGTTGAAGGGCCAGTATGGCGAAGAGCAGGTCGGCGGCATTGTCGTTTGGCACGTGGACGAGGGCATCTACGACGCGTATCTCGAAGCGGATCAGGTGAACCTGCCCACGCACCGCCCGGCGCTCACTGTGCAGTACCTGATGGAAGCCGACGGCCCTTCCGGTGCGGGCAGCGGCCACACGCTGGAGTTTGCCAAAAGCGCTACCCCCGACGACGAAACGGCGTTTTGGGATAGCGCGTCGGCGCAAAAGCGCTTCGCGGAGTTGGGCGTCGATTCGTTCCAGCTTTGGAAGTACGGCGAAGGCGATGCCGCCGACGACCCGCGTGCCCGCGAGTACTGCGGCATCTACCTGACGTTCCCCGACGAATCAGCCGACGTCATGCATGTCGACATCGCCTTCCGCTGAGGACTTGCTTTGGCAGGCTGATGCCCGCTTCGGGTTTCTGGTTTCGGCTTTGACACATTTGTGACACTTTTCTCGCCGTTCGAAGGGGGATTTGAACGGACGCTTCAAGCTAATCTTGCCTCAACGTAAGAAAAACGAGGCAAGGAGCAGTCATGCTGAACGTTCAAACGAGAAAACCGGCGAGCCGCCTGGCGTTGTGCCTGGCTTCCATCGCGGTGGCCTTCGCGATCATATTCGCGATGGCTTTCAGTGCGCCGATGACGGCGCAGGCAAAACCGGCCGACGACCTGCAGGCTGCGCAAATCACGCCAAGCGCGCAGAAGGCGGCCACGGTGCTTGTGTACCTGAACGGATCCGACCTGGAATCCGAGGCGGGCGAGGCGTCGGCCGACATCGACGAGATGCTCGCGTCGGGCATCGGCGAAAACGCGAACGTCGTCATCCAGACGCTGGGCACGAAGAAGTGGCAGGACCACGGAATCGCTTCGGACCACACGCAGCGCTACATCGTGGACCAAGGCGAGCTGAAGCTCGTCGACGACAGCCTGGGGCAGCTTGACACGACGTCGCCCGACACGCTCGCCGACTTCATCAGCTGGGGCGTGCACAACTACCCGGCCGACCGCTACATGCTCGTGATGTGGGACCACGGTGCGGGCCCGGTGTACGGCTTCGGCTACGACGAGTTCCAGAGCGAGGAATCGGCCCTCACGCTCGACGAGATGCGCGATGCGCTGACGGCGAACGCGAACGTCCACTTCGATTTCATCGGCATGGACTGCTGCATCATGTCGAGCCTCGAGACGTACTATGTGCTGGCCCCGTTCTGCGACTACGCGATCCTCTCCGAGGATTTCGAGCCGGGCGTTGGCTGGAGCTACAAGAACTGGATGGCCACGCTTGAGTCGAATCCGACGGTGGACACCAAGGAACTCGGCACCGCCATCGTTGACGACATGATCGACGACATCGCGAAGGACCCCGAAAACGGTGAAGCCACCTTGGCGCTCGTCGACGAGTCGGTCGTGCCGGCCCTCTACGATGCATGGGTTGCCTTCGCGTACGAGAACAAGGACGCCCTGCTTAACACGAACTACAGCCAGGAAGTTTCCCAACATGGTCGCGATGGCTTCGAGGCTGACTCCGTCGAATCCATGCGCCCCGGCCACGGCGGTTTTGGCAGCATGGGCGCAGGCGAGGGCCCGTCCAGCCATGGCAGCCACAGCGCAAACGGCAACAGCGCGGGTAACGCCTTCGACAACCTGTACGGTTACTTCAACGAGGATAGCTACGACTGCGAGGATTGCTACGGCAGCTATGACGACTACGGCTACTACGACGGCTACGACTACTACGGTTGGGAAGGGTGCGAAGACGGCAGCTGCGCTTTCGCCGACTGGGACTACGACGGCAGCTACGTCACGATGTCCGACTACTTCGTCACCGACATCATGGTGGCAGCCTCGTCGGCCGACAGCGACAAGGCGGCTGCGCTCGAGCAGGCTTTGGGCAATGCGATCGTGCACTTCAACAGCACGTCTGGCGAAACGGGCATGACCGGCATCGGCGTGACGCTTCCCTACGGCGACGCCGAGTTCTACGACCAGCTCGTGGACGTGTTCACCGACTGTGGTATCGACGCCGACTACATCGCGTGGCTTGAGGACTTCGTGGATGCGGAAGGCGCTAACAGCTACTACGACTTCGGCGAGTTCGAAGACGAGTGGTCGGGCTGGGACGATTATTCGTACGGCCGTCAGGATCCCTACGCGAGCAGTTTCGCGCCGGGGCATGTCGGCTCCAACTGGGGTGGCCAACCTGAACAGCGCTAATGCCGAGACCGGTTGCTTTGGAGGGGCGTGGCCGCTGGGCCGCGCCCCTTTCGTTTGCAGATGCTTTTGGGCTGGGCTTGGGTTCGCGTTCTGTAGCTACTATATTTAGGGCCATCTGAAAGGGTGGCTCTTCTATAATGTGGTTATTTGATTTTCAGCGACCAAGGAGCATGAACATGGCAGACGAGAAGACGCCGATAGTCGGCATCATCATGGGCTCGACTTCGG
>CADAKR010000083.1 GCA_902788545.1 uncultured Coriobacteriaceae bacterium | reverse complement strand
AGGCTTCGATCTTCTCTTCAACAACGACGGCACCCAGGAAGAGCTGTACAACAAGGTCGTCAACTGGTGGAACGACTATACCAGTTCCGTCTAACATGCGGCAGGAAGCGCCTCGCCTTCCTTGGCCCTGGCGTCGTGCTATTTCATGTGCGCGATAATGTAGTTGATTTTGGGGTGGCGCAAGACGAAATGCACGACAGCTGGTCCGCAGGGTAGGGCGATTACCGTGCAATCCCCGGGGTAAACCGTGATTTCCAGGTTGTTGAAGCGTTCTTTGCCCATCATGTACCCGCTACCTGTCGCTTGCCGCTTTGCCTCGGCTTTCTCGAACGCCGCCTGTTGGTCGGGGTCGCAGGACCGGTAAGTCTCGAACAGCGACGAGGCCTTTTCCTGGATGAACCCGATTTTGCGCTGGTAGTACGCAACGTCGTTGGGGCGTGTGGTGAAATAATAGCGGCCGTCTTCTTCATGGTCCCTGACTGCCTCCGAAGACAAGGCGCACGAGTCGCATACGTAATTCATGTGGAAGAATAGCCGGTTGTTCACGCCCTTCAGGAAATACGGGTCGACTTGGCCCGTTATGCATAAGGGGATCCACTGGTGCAGTGATTGTATGGTTTCCTCGAGTGGTTGCTCTATGGCGTGGAACACCTTGATGCGGCAACCGGCCTCCAGCAATCTGGCGAGTGCGTGATGGTACCGCTTGAGAAACTGCGGATCGGGTGGGATTCTCATGAGGGGCGAATCCGTGCTGAGCCACAGGTTTTTCGAGCGGGTGGCGAGGGCCATGTTCAAGAAATCTATTTCAGCCGAGCGCATGCCGTCGACGCCGTAATAAAACCGCGCTATAGGATCGGGTGGATCGGGGTCCTCTTCGAGCTTGGCGTTGCGCAGGGAAAGCCACGAGCTGAAATCCGTTTCGTCAAGCCACGTGAGCAGCTCGTCGAGTTTCGCCATGTCGGCTTGGACGATTTGGCTTCCCATCAGCCACACTTCGATGATTTCCGCTATGTCGAACTCTTCGCTTGGATCCCATCCGGGGAATCCTTCGGTGATGTCGAAAATGCCGACAAGGTCGCCTAGGTCGTCGAGCGCGTTGTTCTTGATGCACATATGGGCGATCACATGCGCGCTGTTGGCTGTGAAAGAAGGCAGGTTGGAAGGTGTGCGCTGGCCGTGGCGGATGCGCGAAACATAAGAAGGATCGGTGCCGGTTACTTCGGCTATATCGGCGTTGCGAACGCCGGCGAGGTTCATAAGCGTGTCCAACCGCGTGTGGAAATCCATGCCGACCATTTGCGTGCCGACGATTCCGGCGACGAGGTCGGCGTGCACATCGGCGGCTTCGAACGGCTCGGGCATGCCGGATTCGCGCGATAGCGCCGCCAGGCCTTCCGCGAGCCTGTCGATGCTCTTGCTGTTCGCATCTGGTGTGCGATTGCCGCTTAGGTAGCGCGACAGCGTGGAAGCGGAAATCCCGCAACGTGTGGCGACAACCTTGCTCGTGCAGTCGAGCGCCTTGCAATACGAATCGAGTGTCGCCGCGAATGTCATGGCACGCCAATCACGACCTGCGGCTGCTGCCGTAGGCGGAATGCTTGCGATTGCCGTAGGCGCTGCCTTTGCGCGCTTGCTTCTTCATGGTGGCGAGCACGTCTTCCTCGTCGGCGCCTTCCACGGTGGCGCGCAGCTTCACCACCTGGTCGCGCAGGTGGGCGGCTTGCTCGAAATCCATGTTGCGCGAAGCCAACGCCATCTCGTCTTCCATGCTGGATATGATGCGCAGCACCTCTTCGCGCGCAAGCCCGGCAAGCTCCTTGTTGATTTCCTCGGCGGTGAGGCCTTGCGCGTCTTCGGTGACGAAGCCGAGCACGTCGTTGACGGCCTTGCGGATGGTTTGCGGCTCGATGCCGTGTTCTTCGTTGAACTGCATCTGCAGGGCGCGGCGGCGCTGCGTTTCCTCGATGGCCGCACGCATGGAATCGGTCAACTTGTCGGCATACATGATGACCTGGCCCGACACGTTGCGTGCTGCACGGCCGATCGTCTGTATGAGCGAGCGGTGGTTGCGCAGGAAGCCTTCCTTGTCGGCATCGAGGATGGCCACGAGCGACACTTCGGGAAGGTCGAGGCCTTCGCGCAGAAGGTTGATGCCCACGAGCACGTCGAACTTGCCCAGGCGCAGGTCGCGCAGGATTTCCACGCGCTCCAGCGTGCCGATGTCGGAATGCATGTAGCGCGCTTTCACGCCCTGGTCGAGCAGGTGGTCGGTCAAGTCCTCGGCCATTTTCTTCGTCAGCGTGGTGATGAGCGTGCGTTCTTGCCGTTCGGCGCGCAGTTGCACCTCGTCGATGACGTCGTCGATCTGCGACACGATGGGCCGCACGACGATTTCGGGATCGAGGAGGCCGGTCGGGCGTATGATCTGCTCCACGCGCGCTTGCTCCACGTTGATTTCGTAATCGCCGGGCGTGGCCGACACGTAGATGAACTGCGGTACGCGGCTTTCGAATTCATCGAAGCGCAAGGGGCGGTTGTCCAGGCAGCTGGGCAGGCGGAAGCCATGCTCGGCCAGCGTGATCTTGCGGCTTCGGTCGCCTTCGTGCATGCCGCGGATCTGCGGCACCGTGACGTGAGACTCGTCGATGATGCACAAGAAGTCGTTGGGGAAGTAATCGATGAGCGTGTACGGCGGCTCGCCGGGTTCGCGGCCGTCCAGGTGGCGCGAGTAGTTTTCGATGCCGCTGCAAAAGCCCATCGTCTCGAGCATTTCCAAATCGTAGTTCGTGCGCATTTCCAGGCGCTCGGCTTCCAGCAACTTGCCTTCTTGGTTGAACTGTTGAAGGCGCTCGCGCAGCTCGTCGCGGATGGTGCGCAGCGCATGTTCCATCTTCGGACGCGCCGTGACGTAATGCGACGCTGGCCAGATGGGCAGCGCCTCGTACGTGTTCAGCACTTCGCCTGTTACGTTGTCTATCTCGGCGATTTCCTCGATTTCGTCGCCCCAAAATTCCACGCGCACGGGGTTGTCGGCGTAGGGCGGGAACACGTCGAGCGCGTCGCCGCGCACGCGGAACGTGCCGCGCGCCAGCTCGTAATCGTTGCGATCGTACTGGATGTCGATGAGGTCGTGGATGACGTCGTCGCGGTCGGCTGGCACCTGCTTGTCCAAAAAGACGGCCATGCCCGCGTAGTCCATCGGGCTGCCGATGCCGTAGATGCAGCTGACCGACGCCACCACGATGACGTCGCGTCGCGAGAGCAGCGCCGAGGTGGCCGCGTGGCGCAGCTTCTCGACTTCTTCGTTGATGCTGGCGTCTTTTTCGATAAAGGTGTCTGACGCCGGTACGTACGCTTCGGGCTGGTAGTAGTCGTAGTAGCTGACGAAGTACACGACGGCGTTGTCGGGGAAGAACTCCTTCAGCTCGGCGGCCAGCTGAGCGGCCAGCGTCTTGTTCGGCGCCATGACGAGCGTGGGTTTTTGCACCGCCTCGATGGTTTTGGCCATGGTGAACGTCTTGCCCGAGCCCGTGACGCCCAAAAGCGTTTGGTAGCGCAGGCCCCGTTCGACGCCCTCGGCCAATTTCGCGATAGCCTGCGGCTGATCGCCTGCTGGCTCGTACGGGGAGACGACGCGCAACGGCGTGTTGGCCAGCCGTACTTCGGGCAGCTTGCCTTCCATCGTCGCGCCCTCTATGTTAGATAGATGAGCCATGAGGGTATGGTATCATGTTTCGTACTAATGTTCGACGAAAAGTGGAAGAAGATCTCATGCCGGAAACCGCCTTGCCGTTCCGCAGTTTCACGTTCACGCTGATTGCCGACCGCAAGCCCCGTGCGGCGTTTCGCATGACGGCGCGCGAGGGGGGCATGTTCGAGCTGCATGTCGAGCGCGGCTCGGCTTCCAACCCGACTTCGCAGTTCACGCGCGAGGTGCCGCTCGAAGTGGCGCAACGGCTCAAAGACGCGCTGCAGGAGCTGGGCGTCTTCGGCTGGGACGAGTCGTATGGCGATGCGAAAGCGCCTGGCAGCCAACGCTGGTCGGTGAACACGGTGTTCAAGGAGGGCGTGTTCTCGGTTGCGTCGAAGGGCGGCAGCGATGTGCCCGCTGGTTTCGACGGGCTGTTAGAAGAGCTGTACCGGCTCGATTTCCCGCGGCCCGATGCGGCGCGCTCGGGCGCGGCCGCTTCTCAGAGGGGCGTCGGCTTCGGCACGGCGCTGAACTCGATGGGGTCGTTGGGCATGGGCAGCATCGGCGGCATGAGCTTGGGAGACATGGGTGCCTACGGTGCGGCGGGCAAGGGCGGCGTCGGGGGCGTCGATTTCTCGCAGCTTGGCGAGTTGCTCGGCGGCGCGGGCGAGGTCCCCGGCATGGGCGATCTGGGCGATTTCCAGCAGATGTTCGCCGAGATGCAGCGCAACCCGCAAGCCATGCAGCAGCGCATGAAAGACGAGTTTCGCCACATGAGCCCAGACGAGCAAAACCGCCTGCTCGACGCGCTCGCTTCAACCGGCATGGCCTCCCGCGCCTGGTGGGAACGCTTCCTGCGGGGGCTTTAGTTCCGCGGCCTCGCCAGCTCTTCGGTGTCCAGGCAGATGGTGAAGGGGCCGTCGTTCACGAGGCTCACCTGCATGTCGGCGCCGAATTCGCCGCATGCTACATGCCCCACGTCCTGTTGCGCGCGCTTCACGAACAGCTCGTACAGGCGCTTCGACTCGTCGGGCGCACCGGCGGCGATGAACGAGGGGCGGTTGCCTTTGCGGCAGTCAGCGTACAACGTGAACTGCGACACGATCAGCACCTCGCCGTCGACGTCGGCCAGCGCCGCCCCGGTGTGATGCTCGCCGTCGGGGAAGATGCGCAGCTTGGCTATCTTGCTCCACAGGCGCTCGACCTCCGCCTCGGTATCGCCTGCGCCCACTCCGAGCAGCACGACGTAACCGCGCCCGCACGCACCGACGACCTGTCCGCCGATGCTCACGCTTGCTTCGGAAACACGCTGGACTACCGCTCTCATGACGTTCCCTTTCCATATAAGAATCGGTTCGCGTGCTTCTTCGTCCTCATTTGACGAAATCCGCGCTCCCCCGATGTTGCGCCGTTCGCATGGGTATAATTTTCTCATGATTGACGAGATTCAGGTGCAGAATTTGGCGCTTATCCGCGCGGCTTCGCTCGCCCCTTCGCAGGGGCTCACGGTGCTGACCGGCGAGACGGGTGCGGGCAAGACGGCGCTCGTCGAGGCGCTGAAACTGCTCATGGGCGCCCGCGCCAACACCGGCATGGTGCGCGATGGCGAAGAGGCGCTCGTGGTTTCCGGGCGCTTCGAAGGAAAAGGAACCAAAAGGGGAGTATCCCCTTTTGGTTCATCTGAAGATGATGGGCAAGACGAGCTTGTGGTAACGCGGCGTGTGGGCGCCGACGGCCGCTCGCGTGCCAGCGTGAACGGCGCCATGACAAGCGTTGGCGAGTTGGCCGATCTGGTGGCGCCGTCGGTCGATCTGTGCGGTCAGTTCGAGCACCAGCAGCTCATGCGGCCAGCTTCCCATATCGGCATGTTCGATTCGTGGGCAGACGAGGCGGTAAGCCCAGCGCTCGAAGCGTATCGGGCGGCGTTCGCCGCAGCGCAGCAGGCAGCTGCCGAATTGGCGCGCGTGCAAGAGGCTAGCGAGCTTTCGGCCGCCAAGCTCGACGACGCGCGCTTCACGTTGCGCCGCATCGACGAGGTGGCGCCCAAGGAAGGCGAATACGAGGATCTTCAACACGATTTGGAAGTGGCCGAGCACGCCGAATCGTTGGCGGTTGCCGCTTCGGCAGCGCATGAGGCGCTATCGGGGGAAGGCGGTGCGCTCGACGCCCTGAATGCGGCCGCTTCCGCATTGGAGGCGGTCGGTGGTATCGATGCCGCGCTGGCCGAGTTGGCGGGAGCGGTGCGCGAAGCCGGTTACGCTTTGGAGGACGTGTCGGCAAGCGCTCGCACCTATCGCGATGACATAGAGTTCGATCCCGAAACGCTGGCCTGGCAACAAGAGCGCTTCTCGCTGATGCAGGGGCTCTT
>CADAKR010000082.1 GCA_902788545.1 uncultured Coriobacteriaceae bacterium | reverse complement strand
GCTCGTCGGCATCCCGCAGTCGCCGACCGCGTTCAACCCCAAGGAAAACCCGCAAGCCTGCAAAGATCGCCGCAACCTGGTGCTCGACCGCATGCTGACGGCGGGCAACATCACGCAGGAGGAACACGACGCAGCCCAAGCCGAAGAGCTCGAGCTGAACCCGGCGCCTGCCGAACCTTCCCAGGGCATTTACGCATACCCGTACTTCACCAGCTTCGTGCGCGATTCGCTGATGGCCGAAGACAACAAGTATGGCTGCTCGTACGCCGACTTGTTCCAGGGCGGCCTGAAGATCTACACCACGCTCGACGTCAACATGCAGAACAAGGCCGAGGAAGCCTGCTCATGGCAGTACGAGAACATGGACGAGGGCATGGACGCCGCGCTGGTGGCCATGGATCCGCGCAATGGCCATGTGAAGGCGCTCGTGGGCGGCAACAACTTCTATGACGACCAGTGGAACATCGCCGTTCAGGGCGGGCGTCCCTCGGGTTCGACGTTCAAGGTGTTCACGCTGACGGCGGCCATCGAGCAGGGCATCAGCCCGCAGACGGCCATCGACTGCTCGAACCCCGTCACGCTGGAAAACGGCCAGACCATCAACAACTTCGGTCAGGCTGACTACGGCACGCGCTCGCTTTCCGACGCCACGGCGATTTCGTCGAACACCGGCTACTATCGCCTGGCCGAGCGCATCGGCGCGAACAAGTTGATCGAGATGTCGCACCGCATGGGCATCAAATCCGAGCTGTCGCCCTACCCCATCATCACGCTGGGCACCGAAAACGTCACGCCGCTGGAAATGACCGAGGCGTACAGCACGCTGGCGACCGGCGGCATCCATCGCGACTACGTCATCATCACCCGCATCGAGAACAAGAAGGGCGAGGTGCTGTACGAGGCGAAGGACACCGCCAACCGCGTGATCGACGAGAAGGTGGCCGGCGCGGTGACCGAGGTGCTGCGCGGCGTGTTCGAGAAATCGTATGCGACCGCTGCAGGCGCGGGCCCCGCAAACGGACAGCCCGTGGCCGGTAAGACCGGTACCGGCGTGGACTTCCGCGACCACTGGCTGGTCGGGTACTGCCCGCAGCTGTGCTGCGCGGCGTGGCTGGGCAACCGCGACTATTCGTCGACAAGCGAGTACCTAACCGCCAACAGTCTGTGGAGCGACTTCATGTCATTGGCGCTGGAGGACCAGGAGATCATCGAGTTCCCCGAGGTCGAAGCGCCCCAGTACACCAACGAAGATGAAGAGATGGACGACGGCATGGGCGGCGGTGGCGACGATATCGCCAGTCGCGCTGCAGGGTTCGGGGCTGGCGCGAGCCTCAGCGATGTCGAAAGCGCGTTCCCCGACGCCTCGACGAGCGTCTCGCACGCTTACTCGGACGACGTTCCGAAGGATGCGGTCATCTCGGTTTCATACGACTCAGGCAACAATGTCGTGATCATCGTGGTGTCGGACGGACCCGACCCGGCGAAGGAAAAGCCCGCCGAAGAATCTGCGAGCGCTGAGAGCGCCGACCCGGGAGGCGGCGGCGAAGAAACGTAGGCGCGATTGCGCTGAATTGGACGTTTGCCTCAGAGGTGGACGTCCACCTCTGAGGCAAACGTCCAAAATGCAACAGAGGGGTCGGGCGCTGATGCCTGGCCCCTCCTGTGTTTCTGGCTGAAGGTTGCTTGCTTATTCCTTGCCGGAGGCGGTTTTGTCGGCTTCTTCCAGGGCTGCGACGCCTTCGTCGTAGAGCTTCTGAACGTCAGCGACGCGCTTATCGTACGTGGATTGATCGAACGACCCGCTGTTCATGTCGCTGTAGAGCGCGATGTAGGCATCGAGTGCCTCGCGCAGCTTCTCCGTTCCGTCGACGTACTGCTTTTGCACATCGGCGAGAGCCTCGGGGGCTTCAAGCTTGGCCAGCTTGTCGATTGATTGATAGGCGTTTTCGGCCTGCAAGCGCATGTTCACGATGTCGTTGCGCGACACGGCGGCGACGAACGAGTCAAGCCCCTCATCGAGCTCGACCATCAGCTCGTTGACCTGCGACATGTACGCACGGTTGTCTTTCTGTTCCTGCGTCGCAGTGTTGCCCTGGCCTGCGCAGCCGGCCAGCAAACCGCACGAAAGGACGGCGGCGCAAATGATGGCGGCGAGTTTCGTTGAAATGCTCATCGTTCTCCTTGGCGGTCGAATGTGACACCGGGGCCAAACCCCGGTGTCACATTGTATCCGTTTAAGTGGTTATCTGCTTGCGGCAGCAGCTGATTTGGCAGCTTCTTCGGCTGCCCTGCGGGCGGCTTCCTCTTCAGCCCTCCTTTGGGCGGCAGCCGCCTCCTCCTCGGCCTTCCTCTTGGCAGCGGCCTCGGCTTCGGCCTTCCTCTTCGCCTCTTCTTCCTTCTTCTTGCGTTCTTCCTCGGCCTTCTTCTTCTGATAGGTCTCCTCGCTCATGATCTGGTGGCTGGCGTCGTCATACACGCTGTACGGCGGATCGCCGAACTGCGGGAAGTCCTCGACGGGAATGCCCTCGGCATCCATGAGCGCCGATGCGTACCAGCTGAAAACGTCGCCGCACGAACCGGCGTTGACCGACGTCTCGTTCGTCGGGTCGCCCACCCAAATGCCAGCGGCGATGTGCGGCGTGATGCCGACGAAGCTGATGTCCTTGTAATCTTCCGACGTGCCCGTCTTGCCCGCGACCTGCTGGCCGTTCCACATAGCCGCGTCGCCGCCGGTACCGCCCTGCACCACGCCCATCATGACGCGCTGCGCGGCGTAAGCCTCCTCGTTGCTGAGCACGCGCGTGGCGTGGTTTTCAGGATCGCCCCAATCGAAGATGACATTGCCGTCCTTGTCTTCGATCGTGGTGATGGCGCACAGGTCGTGGCGCACGCCGCCGTCCGCAATGGTGGCCACGGCACTTGCCAGCTCGAGCGGCGTGATGTTCTGAACGCCGAGCGTCAGCGTAGAGCCGGCGATGTCTTCCTGGAGGTCGGTCGTGACGCCGAGGTCATGTGCGGTTTGGGCGGTTTGCTTCACACCGATCGACGAGATGAGGCGCACGAAACCGGTGTTCGACGAGATGGCGAAAGCGCCTGCGATGGTGCGGTCGCCATAGCTGGTGTTGTCGTAGTTTTCCAGCGTGTAGCCGTCGACCGTGGCCGGCGAGCTGCAATCGACGTGGGTCGTGTTCGGATTGATGCCCTGGCGAATGGCCGTGACCATCGTAAACGTCTTGAACACCGAACCGCACGGACGACCGGCGCCGCCCTGGCCGGTGGCGATGTTAACCTGGCTCGCGTCATAGTCCGAGCCGCCGACGATGGCCTTCACGTAACCCGTCTTCGGGTCGACGGCAGCCATGGCCACCTCCATCCGGCCGTTGCCCATGCTGTCGAGTTTCTGACGGCATGCGTTTTCCGCCGCCTGCTGCGCCGTGATGTCGAGCGTCGTGTACACGCGCAGGCCGCCGCGCAGGATGTCGGCCTCGGAAAGGTCGTAGTTGTTGTACAGCAGCTCGCGCACGTAACTGGTGAAGTACGGGTATGCGATGATGCCGTCCTCGCGCGTGACCTGCGGATTAAGCGCAAGCGGCTCGGCCATGGCCGCATCGTATTGCTCCTGGCTGATGTAGTGTTCGCGCAGCATGGCCGCCAACACGATCGCGCGCCGGTTGAGCGCGTTTTCCGGATAGAGCGTGGGATCGTTGTACGTGGGAGACTGCGGGATGCCCGCGAGCAGCGCGGCTTCCGCCAGCGTCAGCTCGTTGGCCGACTTCGAGAAGTAGCGGCGCGAAGCGGCCTCGATGCCGTGGGCGCCGGCGCCGTAGTTAATCGTGTTGAGGTACATGTTCAGGATGTCGTCTTTGGAATGGCGCTTCTCGATTTCCGTGGCGATGAACATCTCGCGGGCTTTGCGCTTCAGCGTGATATCGTCCATCTCGCTGGCGAGGATGGTGTTGCGCACGAACTGCTGGGTGATGGTGGATGCGCCTTCGATGCGACCGCCGGCCAGGTTGTTGGCGAGCGCGCGCATGACGCCGTAGTAATCGACGCCGCCATGCTCGTAGAAGCGGGCGTCCTCGGTGGCGATGGTGGCTTGGATCAGGCTTTCGCTGATCTGATCGAGGTTGACCGGTTCGCGATACTCCAGCTGGAAGCGCGCGAGCACCGTGGTGCGGTCGGCTGCGTAGACGTAAGTGGGCAAAGACGTGTTAAACGCTTCGGGGCTTTCGTAATCGGGAAGGTCTTGGAACCAGGAGCTGACCGTGGCGTAAGCCGCAACGCCCGCGGCGCTGAACGCGATGATGATGACCGCAAGGAAGCTGAGAACGAACGCCATGGGGCGCCGTTTCCTGACTCCGGGTCTGCGTTTTACCGAGCGAGAACTCATGGGTCCTCCTTTTGGGCGCGCGTTCTGCTTCTAGGTGGTTCGTGGGTGCGCTCTTAGTGCCCTCATCTGTGAGCGCTATTCTAGCATTACAAACGCTCAGGGACCATTTCCCGACAAGACTGACATGATGCTGAAAAGTGGACGTTCGCCTCGGAGGCGGACGTCTGCCTCCGAGTCGGGCGTCCAGGTTTGGCTAGCGCCAGCGGGTAAGACGACGCTCGACGATGTCGAAGATGGCGTAGAGGACGACGCCGAGGAGGGCCATGGCGATGATGCCGGCGAACATGCGCGGGTAATTCACCATGCTCCACGATTGCATGATGTAGTAGCCCAAGCCGGTGGAGCCCGCCATGGCTTCGGCGATGAACAGCACGGCGATGGCGGTTCCCACGCCGATGCGCAACGACGTGAAGACCGCCGGCATCGTGGCGGGAACGGCGACGTGGCGGTATTCGTCCCAGCGCGAGCCGCCAAGCGAGCGGATGGCGACGACCGCGCTTTCGGGAACGGCGCGCACGGCATCGCGGACGGCCACGAGCACCTGGAAGAAGACCGTCAGCGAGATGAGGACGATCTTCGGCGCGTCGGCCAGGCCGAACAACACGAGCAGGATGGGCAAGAGCACCACTTTCGGAATGGGATACAGCAGGTAGAGCACCGGCGCGAACAGGGCGTCGAGCGTCCGCGAACGGGCGCAGACGTGCGCGATCGGCACCGCGAGCACCGTGCCGATGACAAGCGAGACGATGACGCGCCAGGCGCTGGTGAGGAAATATGGCACAAGCTGGTCGACATTGGCCAGAAGCACCGCAACGGCGGCATCGGGCGTAGGCAGCGCGGGCGAGTTCACCGCAAGCGCCGTCAGCCACCAGCCGGCGATGATGAACACGATGGCGAACAGGTAACCGCCGATTTTGCGGACGAGGGGCGATTTCATCGAGCAGCCCCTTCCCCGCCGGCAGCGTGTACGGACTCGGCTTCTGCCAGCTCGCTTTCCACATGCGACCCGTTTGCAAGCGCCTCGCGCACTTCGCGGCACTTCTCGGCGAACGCGGGCGTATCGCGCCATTCGCGCGTTCCCATGGAGGGATTGGCGATGTCGGCTATGACCGTGCCAGGGCGGGCGCTGAACACGAGGATGCGCTTTCCCAGGTAGACGGCTTCTTCGATGCTGTGCGTGACGAGCATTTGCGTGTGACGACGGCGCTGCCACAGCTCGAGCAGCGTGTCTTGCAGCGATTCGCGCAGCAGGGCGTCGATTGCCGAGAGCGGCTCGTCCATGAGCAGCAGGTCGGCATCCATGGCAAGCGCGCGGGCCAGGGCCAGGCGCTGGCGCATGCCGCCCGAAAGCTCTTTGGGGTACGCGCGCTCGAAGCCGGCCAGATCGACTTGCTCGAGCGCCTCGCGGGCACGGGCGATGGCCTCCTGCTTGGGGACCTTGCGAATGGTGAGGCCCAGCGCGGCGTTCTGAATGACCGTCTTCCAGGGGAACAGGCCCAGATTCTGCGGGATGAGCGCCGTAGCTTGGCGTGGCTTGCCGACAAGCTCGCCGTTCACGCGCACTTCCCCCTCGCTGGGTTTCAGCAGGCCGCTCGCCATGCGCAATGTGGTCGACTTGCCGCAACCGCTGGGGCCGATGAGCGCGATGGGCTGGCCGGGATCGACCGCGAAGCTGACATTGCGACACGCCGTGAGCAGCTCGGCGCCATCGTCGAATTCGACGCTCACGTTTTGAAA
>CADAKR010000081.1 GCA_902788545.1 uncultured Coriobacteriaceae bacterium | reverse complement strand
GGTAGATGGCGTCGGCCGTTCCGAGGTACCAATTGCCCTTATCGCCCATGTGGGTCGAAGGCGACAGGCAATACGCCCCGCCGTTGTTCGTGTTCAAATCCCACGGAGCGCCGTTGCCTATATAGCTGTTCAGGACGAACGGCTCGTATTGCGTGAGCACGCCGACCACGTCGATACCCGAGTTCGCGCAGTTGGAGAGTGGGAAATCGATGATGCGGTACTTGCCGCCATAGGGAACGGCGGGTTTGGCGCGGTATCTCGTGAGGACGCCCAGGCGGCTACCCTGCCCGCCTGCCAGGATCATGGCCACGCATTCCTTTCGGTTGTTCATATGCGCCCCCTCATCAATCAACGAAATGCGACGTACACCGTCGGTCTACGTCACATCGAGTATACCCTCAACGCGAGGTGATTGCCCCTCAAATCACCTTATAACAGCAAGCAGACTGCCTTCTTTTGACCTTGTTGGCCTGCGCTTCAGCGAAGCTGGCTTACGAGGTTGTCGGTTTCACGGGCGATGCGCATCTCCTCGTCTGTCGTGACCACGCAAATGCGGATGGGACTGTCATCGATCGAGATGATGCGGTTCGCGCCGATTTGGCCTGTGAAGTCGTTTCGTTCCTTGTCCAAGATCATGCCCATGTGCGCAAGGCCCGCGAAGATGCGCTCGCGGAGCTTCGCCGAATTCTCCCCGATGCCAGCCGTCATGACGACGGCGTCGGTACGGGTCATGGCCGCGTAATAGCTGCCGATGGCCTTCTGGATCTTGTACACGTACATGTCGATGGCGAGCTCGGCGCGCTCGTTGCCGGCATCGGCTGCGTCGAGCACATCGCGCATGTCGCTGTCGACGCCCGAAATGCCGAGGATGCCCGATTGGCGGTTCAGGATCTCGTCCATCTCGTCAAAGGTCTTGCCCTCCTCGCGCATGATGTAGGTGACGATCGCCGGGTCGATGCTTCCCGAACGCGTTCCCATCATCAGGCCCTCGAGCGGCGTGAAGCCCATCGTGGTGTCAATCGACTTGCCGTGGTTAACCGCCGTGATCGAGCCGCCATTGCCCAAATGGCAGGTGATGAGACCAAGGTCGCGCAAAGGCCGTCCGAGCAAGTTGGCGGCCTGTTGCGCGGCGTAACGGTGCGATGTTCCATGGGCGCCATAACGGCGGATGTGGAATTGCTCGTAATAGCGCCACGGCAGCGGGTACATGTACGCCTTGGGCGGCATGGTGGTGTGGAACGCCGTGTCGAACACGGCAACCTGGGGCGTTTCGGGCATGAGCTTGCGCATCATGTCGATGCACGCATCAGCCGCCGGGTTGTGTAAGGGGGCGAGCTCCTCGCATTTCGAAAGGTTCTCGCGCGCCTCGTCGTCGATGAGCGCGGCTTTCGTGAAGTACTCTCCACCCGCCACGATGCGGTTTCCTATGGCGTCGATCTGGCCCAGGCCGCTGATGGGCGATTCCGGATCGTCTGACATGATGTCGAGCAGCTTGGCAAGGCACTGCGCTACCGCAAGGCCCGCGACGTTGTACGTGACCTTCTGGAAGTCGGGGGCGAACGAGACGTTCATATACGCTTCGTCGGTGCCCACCTTCTCGGCCAGGCACTTCATGCGGCACACTTTTCCTTCGGTTTCGATGAGTTGCGATTTCAGCGACGAGCTTCCCGCATTGACGACGAGCACGATCATGACAGCCTCCGTTTCATCGGGGCGACGGTTTCTTGGATGATTTCATTCTACAACGTTTCGTTCATGCTCCCCTTGCGATACCCGTCCAGGTCAGCGGAAACGAACGTGAAGCCGAGCGCGTGCAGCTTCTCCGTTATGCGCCCGCGCACATCGGGCTTGGCGAGTCGGGCGATGTCTGCGGGCGGCACCTCGATACGGGCGGCGTCTCCCTGCATGCGCACACGCGCTTGAATGAAGCCTTCGTCGTGGAGCGCATACTCGGCGTGCTCGACCTTCGACAGCTTTTCCTCGGTGAGTCGCTCTCCATAGGGAAAGCGCGTCGCAAGGCATGCGTAGGCGGGCTTGTCCCACACTTTCAGCCCGAACCGCCTCGCAAGCGCGCGAACCGAATCCTTATCGAGTCCCGCCTCCTTCAAGGGGCTTGCCGCCCCCAGCTCCGCAACTGCTTTCGAGCCTGGACGGAAATCTGCGTCATCATCGAGATTCGAGCCCTCGACGACAGCCAAGGCGCCGTTTGCGCGGGCCGCTTCGAATAGGCACGAGAGAATCTCGCGCTTGCACAAGTAGCACCGATCTGGGGGGTTGTTAGCAAACCCCTCGATGTCGAACACATTGGGCTCGACGATGACATGGCGGATTCCCTCTGCCTCGCAGAAAGCACGCGTTTCCTCGATTTCGCGTGCGGGAACCATGGGAGCCTTTGCCGTGATGGCAAAGGCGCTGTTGCCAAGCGTGTCGTGGGCCACCTTGAGCAACAGCGTCGAATCGACATCGCCCGAAAACGCCACGGCAACGCTTTTCAATGCTTCGAGGCGCGATTTAAGAAGCGCGAGCTTCGCATCCAACGTCTCGCCGCTTCCAGCCTTGAGGTCAGTGTGTGCCATATGCCCTCGCTTTCCTTTTGTGCCATGGTACGTCAAAATGAGGAGCGCAGTATTGAAATGTAATGAGGAGCACTTGTGAGTTTGCACGTCGTAGACAATTCGTTCGATTACAGCCTATTCAACGGCTCGTCTTGCGCCTTTGGCGTATTCGATGGCCTGCACAAGGGGCATCGCTACCTTTTGGACAGCGCCATTGCGAGCGCAAGGGAAAACGGGGCGCGTTCTATCGCCATCACGTTCGACATCGATCCTGATGAAGTGTTTCATCCAGATCGGCTGAAAAAGCTCATGCGCAATGCCGACCGAATCGAAGCCCTTGCCGCATCGGGCGTTGACGACGTTGCCGTCTTGCCCTTCACGCCGGAATTCTACTCGCGAAACCCCGAAGAGTTCCTCTGCGCCACCTTCCCCAACGGCGCGCCGGCGCATATGCACGTAGGCGAGGATTTCCGTTTCGGAGCCCGTGCTGCCGGAACGGTTGACACACTTCAAGCATGGGGCGATCGCGTTGGGTGCGAGGTTTGCGCCCACAAGCTCGTGAGCGCCGATGGCAAGCCGATTACAGCCACGAGGATTCGCTTGCTTTTGCTTGATTGCAAGATCGACGAGGCAATGCGTCTGCTCGGTCATCCCTACGCATTGCGTGAAACCGTGCGAAAGGGCCGTGGCGATGGTGCTGATTTCGGTTTTGCCACGGCAAACCTTCAGGTGAAACCGCACGATCGCGTGCTGGGAGAAGGCGTCTACGCCGCCTACGCAATCGTCGGGGATACGCGCTATAAGGCCGCTGTATCGGTGGGCGTCTCCCCCACGTTCGAGGCCCAGTCCACTGCGAACATAGAAGCCCACATCATCGATTTCTCGGCTGATCTCATCGATCAGCCGATAACGCTCGAATTCGTCGCATACCTGCGCCCCATGATCAAATTCGAAACCACCGAGGAGCTCATCTCGACCGTGAAATCAAACATCGATTGGGTCCGAAACAACCTCTAGCAAGAATGCCGCCAAAACCAATCCGGAACACTCCCCCTCAAGGACCAAAAGGGGAGTATCCCCAATTGGCCCCTATCAGCCGGAGGGGCGCATTCCCAGTTAGCTCTTTCTTGCTAGAGGCTCTTCTCGATGCGGAGGGTTAGCATGGCGCCGATGTCGTAGGCTTCTCCGCCGGGTTCGTCGTGATCGCAGGCGAGGTTAAATCCCACAATGCGCTCGCCTTGCGTCTCTGATTGCTCGTAGATGACGGCTAAGGTCATGTCTTCGGTTTCGCGTATCTCGACGCGGCGGTTATCTGTTAACTCCATGGTTCCAGCCGAGATGAACAACGTGCCGTTCACGGCAATGGTGTTCGTGGAAATGGAGCCCTTAAGCGCTCCTGCGGAGTCGGGCATGGCGCCGCGCATTTCTGTGGCGATGGCAGCACCTGCGCAGGCGCCTTGCAATGCGGCGTTCTTCCAGATGCCCACGATGCGCTTGTCGCCTGATATGAGCTCGGTTGCCTGCGCGACATCGCCTGCCGCGTAGACGTCGGGGTTGCTCGTGCGCATGAACTCGTCAACGACAAGACCACGGTCGATGTTCAGGGAGCCGGGCTTCACGAACGCGAGATTCGACTTCATCCCGTGCGATACCGCTATCTCATCGAAAGCCTCGCTCTCTCCGTTGGAAAACGTGACGGCAAGCTTGCCATCAGCGCGTTCGACAGCTTGTATGGTTTGCCCGAGACGCAGTGCGACGCCCTTTTCGCGCAAGCCCTTCTCGAATCGGGCGGCGACTTCAGGCAGCGCGTTGAAATCGAGCACATGCGGATTCATGCCGACGAGTGTGCATTCCTTACCGCGGTTCAGCGCGGCCTCGAGCGTCTTCAGGGCAACCATCGAGGCGCCGCTGACGAGGAAGCGCTTGCAAGCAGGCGACTCGAGCACGGCTTTCAGGCGCTCGGCATCTTCGATTGAGCGCAAAACGAGCGGCTCGTAGGAGCTATCGCCCTGCACAGCGGGAAAACCGACGGTTGTCGGATTTGCCCCGGTTGCAATCACGCATTTCGCATAGGCGTATTCGCCTGCGCTTGTCCTGATGGCATGCGCGTCGGGATCGAGTTCGACGACAGCTTCCCCCAAGACGCTGACGGACAAGTCGTCAAGTTCTTCGGCGGTCCAGGGGAAGCATTCCTCGAATTCCTTTTCGCCGCCCGCGTAATAGGACGTGAGAATCGGGCTGTACGGCAAGCCCTCGTGGTCTGAAAACACCGTGATGGCGCCATCGTATCCGCTGTTGCGCAGTGCGATAGCCGCATTCACGCCTGCGGTTCCGTATCCTATGATGGCCACGGGCCTGTTAGCGTTTTCTTGCATGGTCATGAATGCCTCCCGCCTAAGCGAACACCTCAGCCAACCATCCACCGTATTCGCCATACCACATGGAGCTCAGCTGCGCAAAGGTGACGTCCCAATCGATCTGGCTGTCGAAGAGCAGCTCAGTGTAATGCTTGTTCGAAACATCGCGAGGAGCGCTCATGAGCCTGAAAGCGTAGGTGTAGGCGCACGTCGGGCACATCGACACGACCGTCGACCCCGGTGCGGCGAACGACATCTTGCTGTCCGCCTGCTGCGCTTGCCTTTCGGGCGAAAACGCGCTGACGGCACCGCCGGCGCCACAGCATCCATGGAAGATCTTGACGGCGTCCTCGTCAAGGCCGAGAAGCGAGCATGTCTCCTCGAGGTACGTGCCGTCGCGGTCCTGGCAGGACTTGGACATGCACAACTCGCCTTCGGGAAGCGGATGCTTGGGTTTGAACCCATGTTCAGACAGGAAAGACGCCAAAGACGCCACGCGCACCTCGACACCCTTCCGCTTCAGGGCCGCGCTCATGTCGTTGGCGCATCCGGGGCATACGCATACGAGCGTTTTCGCTCCAGAAGCCTCGATTTCGTCGACGTTCTTTTCGCACAGCTTCTCGGCGCGCTCGAAGAACCCGGCGCTTTTCAGCGACGAGCCGCAGCAGCGATCGATCATCGTCGGCTTTTCGCACATGGTCGCCAGTTCGGCGAAGATCTCGCGCGTCAGCTCGGGCGCGTAAGCGGCAAGCGAGCATCCCGGGAAGAACGCGACATCGCAATCTCCCTCAGCTTGGTGGTACTCGTTTTCAACGTGGAGCGTGAGGTCGGGATAACCTATTCCGTGTATGGCACGGTACGCCGTGAAGATGTCCCATTCCTGATCGACGAGCACGCTCGACCAGGCCTCGCGTTCTATGAGCCCGAGGTTTTGGAAATCGATGCGAGCGTGGTAGACAAGGTCGCACACGTCGTTATGCGCAAAGCAGGTATTCTTGCACGAAGTGCAGAAGAAGCACCCGCGCACCGCTTGGATAAGCTGCGGGTTTTCGGCAATCCGCTGACGGACCTCGTCGCGCGATTGGGCTCCCCGCTCGGCTGCAAGCAGAGCACGCGCGATTTCCCCGAGCGTCATGCCCGCTGCTTCAAGCGAAGGGCATGCAGGCGTGCAGTGGCCGCACTGCGTGCATTGACCCAAGAACTTTCGGTATGTTTCCGTGCATTCGAGATAACCCATGGCGCGCCTCCTGACGCC
>CADAKR010000080.1 GCA_902788545.1 uncultured Coriobacteriaceae bacterium | reverse complement strand
CGCGGATGGTCGCAAGCAGCCCGTACGGCAAACCGACCAGTTCGAAATCGCCGGCGTCGCGGGTCATCGGCAGCGCGGCAGCTGGATCGTACTCCAGCGCCTGCACGAACGTGGAGCCTTTCTTGCCCGCCGTGCGCACGGCCTCCTTGGCCGCATCCGCCCATCGCGGCTCGGCAAGCACGATGGCAGCCGCCATGCGCGCTTTTCGGGCTGCGGCAATCGCAGCAGCGATTTCCGGGTCGCTTACGTCGACAAACTCTCCCGAAACCATGATGAAGGCGACGGTCCGACCGCACAACGCCCGCATCTCGTCAGGAGTTCGCTCAGGGCGCACGACTACCCCTTCGATGGGCTGATGATCTTCTCGAGCCACGCCGCCTCCTTGATTTCAAGTGAGATAATGCTTTATTAGATTATATCTACTATCCCTCGAACCTGCTTTACCATATGAAGGGAAAACGGAAAGGACAGTTTTGGGCGCCATCGAGCTACAAGGCGTGAAGAACGCCCGCGACCTCGGCGGAATCCCCGTCGGCGAAGGCCGCGCGGTTGCACCTGGGTTGCTGTTTAGAGGCGGCCCGCTGGTCGATGCCACCGATGCCGACAGGCGCGTGCTTTTCGACCAGTTGAGAATCGGGTGCGTCATAGACCTGCGAACAGGCTGGGAGCGCGAAGCGAAGCCGGACGTTCAGGAGCCTGGCGTCGAGAACCTCCACATCCCCTTCTACGACCTGGACATCGTGGGCATCGAGTACACCCAACCTGCCGAAGGCACGGTTCCCATCGGCCGCGATGTCGCCTACGACCCCGACCATTATTACCGATCGTTCCTCAACGACCGAACCGTCGCCCAAATGCGCACGGCGGTCAACGCCTTGTTCGAGCGGGCAATGCGCGGCTGCCCCGTGTATTTCCACTGCAGCGGCGGCAAAGACCGTGCAGGCATCTTGGCGTTGCTCGCGCTGACAGCGCTTGGGGCGAACCGCGATGACATCCTGCAAGACTACCTGTTGACCAACGTTTCAAGAGACGCCGGCATCCAGCCTGTTCACGAGCGGTTCCTCGCGTTCGCGCAGGGAGATGAAGCGCGCGCCCGGGAACTCACCCATTCGCACCGCGCCAGGCCCGAGAACCTCGACGCCTTTTACGAAGAAGCGGCAGCCCGCTTTGGCGACATGAACGCGTCAAACCTGCTCGGTTGCCGCACAAGACGACGCGAATAGATAAGGCGCTGACGCGGAACATGGGCGTTGGTAAGGGGACATACGGTGCGATCTTGCGCACGAAAGCGGCGTATCGTTTTGATGTCGGCGCCCTGTTCATGCGCCTGTTTTCCTATACGACCACCATTGGCACCATCACGATGCTCACGCTGAGCGGCGCATCGGCATTCGAGGCGTCCAGCGTGTCGTCGCTCGTCGCCATCTGCATGTTCTTCGTGGCTCCCCGCGTGTCCCGCGCCATCGACGCGCAGGGACAAAGCGCCGTCGTGCCGAAAGCCACCGCCATCGCCGTGGCCGGGCTGGCGTTGATGCTGGGAAACACGCATTTCGGCGGGCCGTTCTGGCTGAACTACCTCGCAGCCCCGCTCATCAGCTTCCTGCCGAACGCGCAGGCCCTTTGTCGCGCCCGTTGGACGTATCTCATCAGCTCGGGCAAGCTCGGCCAGGACGCGCCTCCGCTCAAGACCGCGTACGCATACGAGAACATCTTGGAAGACGTCGCGTTCATGGTGGGTCCCGCCGCCGTGATCGCCATCTCCGCCGCGACCTTCCCCGTCGCGGGAATGCTCATCGGCGCCGTCATCTACATCGTCGGCGCCGCGCTCTTGCTGTCTTCGACCGACACCGAGCCCGAACCGAAACCCGTCGCCGCAAACGAGGGGAAAGCGGGCGGCGTGCTGCGAACTTCACCGGTGATGCGGGTGCTCTTCGCCATCATGGTGCTGTTCGGGTCCGTGTACGGGTCGCTCGACACGGCGATCATCACCTATTCCGAATCGATTGACTTCGCTATGCTGGCAAGCATCGTGTTCGCCGTCGAATCCGTGTTCTCGGTCGTCATGAGCTTTGCGTTCGGGCTTGTGCGGCTATCGTCTCCGCTGCGCCGGCAGGTCGTTATCTTCTCGGTCGCATTCGGCGTCATGTACGGGCTGTTCGTCTTCGCGAATTCGCCCACCAGCCTTCTGATCGTCGCTTGCATTGCGGCGCTTTCCTACGCGCCGTGCTATATCACGATGAACCTGGCCGCAGAGCGGGCAGTCGAAAACGAGCATCTGACCGAGGCGCTGTCGTGGATCGCATCGGGCATGAGCATTGGGATGGTCATCGGCCCCGTGTCGGGCGGGGTGGTTGTAGACTCGTTCGGCGCTATAGCGGGGTTCGACCTCACCGCCGCATTTGCCGTCTCCATCGTCGTGCTGACGCTTGCCTGCATCCCGGTGCTGCGCAAGCATCTCTGAGAAGCTCGGTCATCGCCGCCTGCCCAAAGGCGCGCTTCTCGCCTTTGGGCGTCAATCCGCCTTCTGGAACGACTTGTCCCTCAGGCGCATGACGGTACCCGCCCGCTTGGCGAGCTCCAAATCGTGCGTGGCGTAAAGCAAGATATTTCCCTGGTCGGCGTAATCGAGCAGCGTATCTGCCACGCTCGTCGCCGATTCCAGATCGAGGTCGTTTGTCGGCTCGTCGGCTATGACGACCTTCGGGGAAAGCATCAGGGCGCGTGCGACGGCGACGCGGCGCTTCTGCCCCACGCTCAGCTGATGAGGGTAATGGTAAAGACGATCGGAAAGCCCGAATTGCTCGAGGAGCTGAATAGCCCGCTGCTTCGGGTCGAAATCAGTCTTTCCCGCAAACCGAGCCGGCGTGGCCACGTTTTCCCACGCCCGCAGCGACCCGATGAGCTGCGTATGCTGGAACACGAACCCGAACGAGCGGAGCCGCAATTCGCTGCGCACGTCATCGGAAAGCTTGCCGGTATCTTGTCCGTCGACGACCACCGACCCCGTCGTCGGATCGAGCAGCAACCCGATCATCGAGAGCAGGGTTGATTTCCCCGAGCCCGAAGGAGAAACGAAGGCGATGGACTCGCCGTCTTCCACGCGAAAGGACGTATGCTCGATGACTACCGCATCGCCGTATGATTTCCCCAGGTCAATCGCTTCGATATACATGACAGCCTTCCCTTTGAACTTGCGAGGGCGAACCCTTGATTCAACCGCTAATCGATATCGCCTTGTTGCATGACCAACGACGGCTCGAGTCGTCCGAGCTGGGTGAGCGGAACCGCCACCGCAGCCACCGCGATGAGCGCAAACGCCACGATGAACGCTACCGCGATGCCGATCATGGCGCCAATCGGCATCCCCGCGAACGGGAACGACGCGCCGTTTTGCAACATGCCGACGAGCACCTGATACAACACAGCGCCCAGAACCAATCCCGCAACCAGGCCGATTGCCACGATGACCCCGACCTCGCCACCGATGAGCTTCCGCAGCTGCCCGCGGTTCGCCCCAACGGCCCGATACAGGGCCAACTCGCTTTTGCGGTCCCATACACACGAGTAGAAGCGGGCAAACAGCTGGACGAGCATGGTGACCAGCATCAACACGCCCGCCCCAAGCAGGATGGCGAACACCGTCTCGAGCTGCCCTTGCGCTTCGCTGACAAGCGAGGAGCGCTCGAGCACCCGCACGCCGTCGATATTGCCCAAGCGGATGACCAGGCGGTTGTAATCTTCCTCGTCCTCGTAATCAACCAGGACGCATGACACGAGACCGCGCGGATCTCCGTACTTGTCCCAAAGGTAAGCCAGCCCGTCAGATGCCCCGCAAATGTCGCGCACCACGTCGATGTCGAGCAGGATGGACAGATCGAGCCCCGACCCGGTTGGCTCCAGCTTGTCAACGACCTTGTACTCGTGGTTGAGCAACCTGATAGTCTGCCCGACCTCGCCGTTCGCCCCCGAACCCACGATGACCTCATCAGCAGCAAGATGATCGGGGATGTCGATATGGGCGAACGGGCGGATGGTCCAATCGGTCGTGAAGTCGACACCGATCAACCGGCTTGCCGTATCGACGGAGCAACAACTCTCGTCAAGCGTCTGCCCGAAGAACTGCGCGCTCGACCGCGTGACGCCCTCGGTAGCCGCCACCTTCGCTGCCGCTTCCTCGCTCAGGTAATACGATGCCGGGGCCCCTGTGAACAGGAGGTCCTCACCCGAAAGATCGGCGGCCGCCTCGGTCGGCACGACCATGATCTGGGCGCCGCCACGCTCGGCGTTCAGCTGCACACCAGCTTGAACACCGCCGTACACGAGCACGAGCGCAAACAACGCCATTACCGACAACGCCACCGAAAGCGTGACCGAGACGGTTTGCACTTTGCGCATCTTCAGGCTATGGAGTATCAGGTCTTTCATCCTCGCGTTCCATTCTAGACGATGGGTTGATTTCCCAGCTGCCCCCTATGATTTCACCCCTTACGACCAGCATGCCCCGACCAAGCGGGGCATGCCGTTGCAAAAATGGGGCGGGTGGGAAGGGGTCCTGCCCACTGAGACTGGCTAGAATTGCAGCTTCACCATCTTGTTGTACAGGTCCTGCGTGATGTACTTCTCGATGTCTGCCGGGGCGTCTTCCATAGCGCCTGCAGCAGCGATCCACTCCCAGATGGTCTTGAAGCTATCGTCGATGGCCTTCCGATCGCCCGAGACGAAGCGGTAGTCCTTGACTTCCTGGATCATCATGTCGCGCGTGAAGCCCGTGTCGGTGTTGATGGGCACGTAGCCGGCGTTGATTGCCAAATCGCACGCATCTTCGGGGTTGGCGACGATCCACTCGGCCGACTTCTTGAAGCCCTCGGAAAGCATCTTGCCCAACGTGGGGTTCTCGTTGAGGCGCTTGGTCGACATGCCGACGAAGCAGCACAGCGTGTTCTTAAGCTCCTCGTCATACGTCCACGAGTAGTAGCGCACCGAACCAGGCACGTTTTCGAGGATGATATCGGGCCACGGATCGTATGCCGCCATGGCATCGATTTCGCCAGCCTCGAGCGCCTGCTGCATCTGCGGGTTCTTGTAGGTCAGCCACTCGACCTTGTCGGGATCGAGGCCTGCTTGCTTCATCTGCGCGGCGAGCACGATCTGCGAAATCGAGCCGATCTTGGCGGCAACCTTCTTGCCTTCTAGGTCGCGATAGCTCTTGATGCCCGAGCTGGCGGAAGCCACGCCCTGCTGGCAGCCATAGTGAAGCGAGTCGATGATGACGCATTCGAGGCCCTGCTCCATCGGCTTGAACTTGTCGGGCGTCAGCTCGAAGCAATCCAGATCGCCGTTGGCCATCAGCGGAGCCACGTCCTCGGTGATCTTCATGATTTCACAATTGAGGCCGGCATCCTTGAAGAAGCCCTTCTCGTAACCGACGTAAATCGGCATCTCGCAGGTGCCGCCCCAATAGCCCAGGATAACCTTGTTGTCAGTCGCCGCAGCGCTACCCGATGCGGATGCCGAGGCCGAGGCCGAACCCGATGCGCTTGCCGAGGCCGAGCCACCGCCATTCGAGCAGCCCGCCAGCACGCCCGCCATCGCGGCAGTGCCCGCCAGCATGCCGCCAGCCCTGAGGAAACCACGCCTTGTCAGTAGTAGATCCTTCGCCATCATTTCGTCCTTTCCCTTATCCTCAACCCCGTATCCATGCAGGGTCTTGACCAATGTCAGCGGGCAATCGCATGCCCTAGTTGTTCAGCAAATCAAGCAGCTTGCGCCGCGCTTCCACGAACTCGTCGGACACGCGATCGCGGGGGTGTTTCAAGTCGATGGCCAGTTCGCCCTTGTTCGTACCGGGGCGCTCGGTCATCACTACCACGCGGTCGCAGAGGTACACCGCCTCTTCGATATCGTGCGTGACTAGGATGATCGAGGTGTGCGCCGCCTCCTGCATCTTGATGATCTCGTCTTGCAGCGTTGCCCTCGTGAATGCATCGAGCGCCGAAAGCGGCTCGTCGAAGCAGATGAGGCCGGGGTTCATCACAAACGCCCTCGCCAAACCGCAGCGCGACGCCATGCCGCCGGAAATCTGAGAGGGGTACGACTTCTCGAACCCCTGCAGCCCCATCATCTCGATGAGACGGGGGATCTTGTAGCACTCTTCCTTGTAGCGCCCGGTGGCGCGCAGCCCAAATGCGATGTTGTCTTCAACGGTCAGCCATTCGAAGAGATTGGCGTTCTGGAACACCATCGACCGTTGCGCATCGGTGCCCTTGATGGGCTCGCCATCGAATTCCAGCGTTCCCGCCAACGGCTCGTCGAGCCCCACGACCATGCGCAAAAACGTCGACTTGCCACAACCCGACGGCCCGATGATGCCCACGATCTCGTCGCCGGTCACCTCTAACGAGAAGCCCTCGATGGCGCGCACCTCGTTGTCGCCATCATCGAGGAAGGTTTGCACGATGTCACGCGCCACGAGCGCATGGGACTCGCCGCGCTTGAACAGCGGCAGATCGGGACGCGGGTCGATGTGCTGATGGCGCGACACGTTACCACCTCACCGTGGATTGCTGCCACTTCATCACGTGGTCGCGAATCTTGAACAAGATGTTGATAAGCGCGTAGAAGATGATGATGAACAGGCCGACCGTGGCGAACACCTTGTAGTATTCGCCCCAGCTGTCCGCCCAGTTGATATACCATCCGAGGCCGGCCTTCACGCCGAGCTGTTCGGAGATGATGAGCGCGCCAAAACTAGATGAAAGGCCCATGAACAGGGCGTCGAAAATGTTAGGCACGGCGGCAGGCAGCGCCACGTGGAACAGAATGTAAGCTTCGGAGGCGCCCATGACCCGCGCCGCATCGATCTTGCGCGTATCGGTGGCGCGGATGGCAGACGACATCATGAGCGCAAGCGGGAACCAGATGGCCACCGCGATGAGCAGCACGCCCGCCAAGTGCGCGGTCGGCATGAGGACCACGGCGATGGGCAGCCATGCCGCAGACGGCACCGGGCCGATGACCTTGAGCGCCGGGGCAAACCAGTAGTTGGCGATATACGACCAACCCATGAGAAGCCCCGTGAGAAAACCGCTGACCAGCCCCCAGAACACGCCCTCACCCAGCAGAATCATGGAGGCGCAGAAGTTTTCGACGTACTTGTCGAAGTTGTTGGGTATGGCCATGAGGATTCGATCAGGACTCGGGGCGAACGGCAGAAGCAAATACCCCGTCTTCAGCGTCAGGATATCGAGCACCTCGAGCAGCAAGAACACGGCGGCGAACAGGTACGACCAGTGCACCAGCTTGTTGCGCAGCGCGGGAACGAACCACGCTATGACCATGAACACAGCATAGATCGCGGACATGATGATGAGGAACAT
>CADAKR010000079.1 GCA_902788545.1 uncultured Coriobacteriaceae bacterium | reverse complement strand
ACTTTGAAATGCTTACGCTCGGTGAAGTACTCCGAGATGACGCTGCCGATGCAAAAGAGCCCATATGCGATGAGCGCTAAGAGCAGCGCGATGACCGGCACGAGCAATGCCTGAGAAATAACATGAAGAATGTCGGCGAGATACGCTTGCGCGACAGTGATTCCCATAACGGTGGTCCCCTTTCATAACACTACTTGGTCACCATACCACGCCAGGGAAAAAGCCACCGAACGGTCACCCAAAACCCAGAATGTGTCACCTGTTGGAAACCTAAAAGTCAGACACCCGACTATTGCCATGAGCCGTGAATTCTCGGAAGCAGGAAAGGAAGGCCCGCTAGGGCCTTCCTTTCCTGTCCCGAAAACCGTTAGGCGTAGAACAGGATGTCGTTGTAGCTGGGAACGGGCCAGTGGTTGGCGCTGACGACGATTTCGAGGGCGTCGACCTCGGCGCGCAGGGCGTCCATGAGCGGCACGACCTTGCTGGCATTCTCGTTCGCGCACTCCTGCTGATCGGGAATCGCACGCACGCGATGATGCGTCTCATCGAGCTGGATGAGCAAATCGTCGATGACCTTCACGCCTCTGTTCAACTTGGCGAGAATATGCTCCTGCGGCGACAGGTCGGCATCGGGCGAAACAGCGTGCACCTTGCCGATGTTCGCTGCCACTTCGGCGGCGTAATCGGCGATGGCAGGTAGGTACAGCTGGCGCACCATGCGCTTGCAGGTGCGGGCCTCGATGTTGATCAGCTTGTTGTACTTTTCCAGCTTGACCTCGTAGCGGCTGCGCACCTCGGCTTCCGTCAAGATGCCGAATTCCTCGAACAGGTCGATGCTCTTCTGGCTGATGAGGGCGGGCATGGCATCGGCCGTCGTCGGCAGGTTCACCAGGCCGCGACGCGCCGCTTCGGCCTGCCACTCCTCGGAATAGCCGTTGCCGTCGAAGATGATACGCGAATGGTCCTTCAGCAGCTGCTTGATATGCGCAAGCGCCGCCTTTTCGAACGCCTCGCCGGTCAGGCCGTCCATCGCGTCGGCGAAATCCTTCAGGCTCTTCGAAACCGCGGTGTTCAGGATGGTGTTCGTCTCGGACAGGTTTTGCGAGCTGCCCGGCATGCGGAACTCGAACTTGTTGCCCGTGAACGCGAACGGCGATGTGCGGTTGCGGTCGGTATTGTCGATGAGGAACGCGGGCAGCACCGAAACGCCCAGGTCCATGGCGATCTTGTCGGCGCTTTCGTACTCGGACTCGTGGTCGTTCACAAGCGCATCGACGATGCCCGACAGCTCGCTGCCCAGGAAAATGGACACGATGGCCGGCGGCGCCTCGTTCGCGCCGAGACGATGGTCGTTGCCTGCCGACGCCGCGGACATGCGCAGCAGTTCCTGGTACTCGTCGACAGCCTCGATGACGCACGTGAGGAACACGAGGAAGCGCAGGTTCTCCATGGGGTTCTCGCCGGGCTCGAGCAGGTTGCGCCCGCCTGCGGCAAGTGACCAGTTGTCGTGCTTGCCTGAGCCGTTGATGCCCGCGAAGGGCTTTTCGTGCTGCAGGCACACCAGGCCATGACGGCTTGCGATGAGGCGCATCTTCTCCATGGTCAGCAAGTTGTGGTCGATGGCGCGGTTGGCGTTCTCGAAGATGGGCGCCAGCTCGTGCTGCGCGGGAGCGACCTCGTTGTGCTTCGTCTTCGCGGGCACGCCGAGCTTCCACAGCTCGTCATCGAGCTCCTTCATGAACTCGTTGACCGTGGGGCGAATGGCGCCGAAGTAGTGGTCGTCAAGCTCCTGGCCCTTGCAAGGCGCATAGCCGAACAGCGTGCGGTTCGTCAGCATCAGGTCGAGACGCTGCTTGTACTGCTCCTCCGAGATGAGGAAGTATTCCTGCTCGCAGCCGATCGTGACATCGATGCGGCGGCGCTTCTCGCCAAACAACGCCAGCACGCGGTTGGCCTGCTCTTCAATAGCAGCCATGCTGCGCAGAAGCGGCGTCTTCTCGTCGAGCGCCTCGCCCGTGTAACTGCAGAAAGCCGTGGGAATGCACAGGACCTCGTCCTTGATGAACGCGTAGCTCGTCGGATCCCACGCCGTGTAACCGCGGGCCTCGAACGTGGCGCGCAGACCGCCGTTGGGGAGCGCGCGGCCATCGCTGATCGGGTCGAGGAAGCTGTCGTGCTTTTCGCTCGTCATGCCCGTGAGCGGCTGGAACCAATGCGTGTAGTGCGTGGCGCCGTGCTCGATGGCCCACTCCTTCATGGAATGCGCCACGACGTTGGCCACTTCGATGTCGAGCGGCTCTCCCCGCTCGATGGTGCGCATGAGCGCCTTGTACGTGACGGACGGCAGGCGTTCTGCCATCACGTGTTCGTTAAACACCAGCGATCCGTAGATATCGGACACGTTCGTCGACATGAGCGGTTCCTTCCATTGAAAATGTTGCCGCATATAATACCGCAAACGACCTTACATGTTCAGCGCCCAATCGCCGAGATGGCTGGCACTGCGCTCGGGAAGGAAGTCGTAGTACGACATCTTCCGCTTGAGGCGGTAGCGCTCGAAGCGGGGCACGTTCGACCAAAGCAGCGAGGACAAGCCCACCAGGGGCAGATACAGCGGGCCCAAGATGAGCGATTGCACGCAGTGCCCGTATTCGTGGACGAGCACGTAGGAGTCCACGCCGGCGGGAGCAGGCGATGCGTCGGCGGGCGCACCGGCAGACTTGTCAGCGGCGCCGGGCGCTTGATCGGCGTTTCCGTGCAAGAAGATAAACGGGCCCAGCGACATGCCCTTGGGGTTCTCCCACAAGGTGACGATCGCTCCATGGAAGCGGAAATGCGGACGCCGGCGATGCGCCAAGCACACCGCGCAGCCCGCTAATGTCTGGGGCAGGCCCCAGGTTGCCTGAATCAATATGAAGAGAAAGCTGCGCACAGCGCCAGTATACAAGCAAGGCGCCCCAGCTGTGCCGGGGCGCCTTGAACATGCAACATGCAACGTGGCCAGAATTAGCGCTTGGAGAACTGCGGGCGCTTGCGGGCCTTCTTCAGGCCGTACTTCTTGCGCTCGACCATACGCGGGTCACGCGTCAGGAAGCCAGCCTTCTTGAGTTCGGCGCGGTACTCGCCGGCCTCGAGCAGCGCACGGGAGATGCCGTGGCGCAGCGCGCCGGCCTGACCCGAGATGCCGCCGCCGTTCAGGCGGGCGATGACGTCGAAATGACCTTCGGTGTCGGTGACCTTGAACGGCGCCATGAAGCCGTCGATCAGGGCCTGGCGGCCGAAGTAGTCCATAGCCTCGCGGCCATTGACCGTAACCTTGCCCGTGCCGGGAACCAGGCGGACGCGCGCGACGGCGTTCTTCCTGCGGCCGGTGCCGTAATACAGAGCTTCGTTCGTTTGCTTAGCCATGACTTATCCTCCTACAGCTCGATCTGGCGCGGCTGCTGGGCGGCATGCGGATGATCGGGACCCACATACACCTTCAGCTTCTTGCCCTGGGCACGGCCCAGCGTGTTCTTCGGCAGCATGCCCTTCACGGCATGCTCGATGACGCGCTCGGGGTGCTTCGCCATGGCCTCTTCGAACGACTCGGACTTCAAGCCGCCGGGATAACCGCTGTGGCGGTAGTAGCGCTTGTCCTTCGCCTTGTTGCCCGTCACGCGGATCTTGTCGGCGTTCACGATGATGACGAAGTCACCCGTGTCGACATGCGGCGTGTACTGCGGCTTGTGCTTACCGCGCAGGATGTGCGCGGCCTTGGCGGCAACGCGACCGAGCACCTGATCCTCAGCATCGATGATCAGCCACTCGCGCTCGACCTCGTTCGGCTTTGCGTAGTACGTCTTCACTGTTCATTCCTCCAGTTTCTTGCGGATGCGCGCGGTGAAGCAGCCGTTTGCATCCTTGCGGGCGTTGCGCCCTGTGTGTTTTCAAAAGTGCAGGCGGTCGGATGCCGGTTTCCTACGCCGACGCGCCGAGCTCGGGCTGGACGACCCTCGCCAAGTGGCGCTTCCTTCCGTTGCTGCGTTACGGGGCTTTTGAAAGCAACTGTTGAAGTATAACGCGCCGTCTGCGCCCGTCAACCAATGTTTCCAGGTGGTGGCCGCATTCTTCGCAGTTTGTACAAACCTTGCGCCACGCGCTTGTGTGCCTCCGCGCATGGCACGCAACCTGTTGGGGTAAGTGGGTTTTCGGGGACAGGAGAGAAAAACCCACTTACAATGAGCGCATGGCATTTCTTCCGACGGACAAGCGCGAAATGGAAGGGCGCGGCTGGGACGCCGTGGACTTCGCCTACGTGTGCGGCGATGCGTATGTTGACCACCCTTCGTTCGGGCACGCCATCATCACGCGCTTGCTGGAAGCGAACGGGTACCGCGTGGGCGTTATCGCCCAGCCCGATTGGCGCAATCCGGCCAGCATCGCCGTGTTCGGGGAGCCGCTGTTGGGGTTCCTCGTTTCCGCCGGCAACATGGATTCCATGGTGAACCACCTCACAGTGGCGAAGAAGCGCCGCCGGTCAGACGCCTATTCGCCCGGGGGCGAAGCGGGATTGCGCCCCGATCGCGCATGCGTGGTGTACAGCAACCTGATTCGACGCACGTTCAAGAACACGCCCATCATCTTGGGCGGCATTGAGGCCAGCTTGCGACGACTGGCGCACTACGATTACTGGTCCGATTCGCTGAAGCGCTCGGTGCTGTTGGATTCGGGCGCCGACATGGTGTCGTACGGCATGGGTGAGAAGTCGATCATCGCGATTGCCGATGCCTTGGCGGCTGGCTTGTCGATTGCCGACCTGACGTTCATCCCCGGCACGGCGTATCGAGCGCGGTCGGTTGACCATGTGTTCGAGCCGGTCGTGCTTCCATCGTTCGAGGAGATGCAAGCCGACAAGCTGGCTTACGCGCGCAGTTTCGGCCTGCAGCTGCAAAACCTCGACCCGTTTTCGGCGCACCCGCTTGTCGAGGAGTACCCGCACAGCGTCTTCGTCGTGCAGAATCCGCCTTCCGAGCCGTTGACGACCGAGGAGTTCGACGCCGTCTACGACCTGCCGTACGAGCGCATATGGCATCCGCGCTATGATGCGGCGGGCGGCGTGCCGGCGCTGGCCGAGGTGAGGTTCTCGCTCACGAGCAACCGCGGGTGCATGGGCGATTGCGCGTTCTGCGCGCTCAATTTCCACCAAGGGCGCATCGTGCAGGCGCGCAGCCACGCGTCCATCTTGGCCGAGGCGCGCACGATGTGCGACGATCCCGCCTTCAAGGGCTACATTCACGATGTGGGCGGGCCGACGGCCAACTTCCGGGCGCCCGCTTGCGCCAAGCAGCTGAAAAGCGGGGCCTGCACGCACAAGCGCTGCCTTTCGCCCGAACCGTGCAATCAGCTGCATGCCGATCACGCCGATTACCTGCAACTGTTACGCAAGATGCGGGCGCTGCCCGGCGTGAAGAAGGTGTTCGTGCGCAGTGGCATCAGGTTCGACTACGCGCTGCTCGACGAGAAGCACGGCCGCGAATTCATCCGCGAGTTGGCCGCCCATCACGTGAGCGGGCAGTTGCGCGTGGCGCCCGAGCATGTGTCAGATGCAGTGCTGCGCGTGATGGGCAAGCCGCCGCGCGCCGTGTACGACCGCTTCGTCGACGAGTTCGGGCAAGCGTGCCGCGCGGCTGGCAAGGAGCAGTACCTTGTGCCGTACCTGATGTCGTCGCACCCCGGATCGACCCTACGCGAGGCGGTGGAGCTGGCCGAGTATTGTCGCGATCTCGGCTTCAACCCCGAACAAGTGCAGGATTTCTACCCCACTCCGTCGACGGTTTCCACCTGCATCTACTTCACAGGAGTCGACCCCCGCACAATGCAATCGGTTTACGTGGCGAAATCACCGCACGAGAAGGCGATGCAGCGTGCGCTTATCCAGTACCGCAACCCGAAGAATGCTGACCTGGTACGCGAAGCCCTGCACCGCGCTGGCCGCGAGGACCTCATCGGCCATGACAAGCATTGCCTCGTGCGCCCTGCAAAGAAAAAGACCCGCTAGGGCCAAAAGGACCAAAAGGGGAGTATCCCCTTTTGGTTCAAAGCTCTAACGGTGACGGTGGGTGCTGCCTGGTGCGGGCCGCAATTGGCCGCTTACCTGCGGGGTTTGGCCCAATCGAGGTAGTCGGCGCCCCGTTCGGCGGGGATGTCGATGAGCTTGGCAGTGGTGCTGCGCGTGCCAGCGGCAGTGATCGCCTGCAAGGTCACAAGCGACAACCTCCGCTGGAAGGGGTTGCTGCGCGTGGAAGCCGCTTGGATCTTCTGCCGCGGGATGACGCTTTCCGCTGTCGACAACCCATCGTTGTACACCAGCAGGTAACGGTCGTTCCACGCCTGTCCCGAATGCCGCGCCCAGAGGACGGCGCCCGCACCGCGGCCAACCGTTATGACCGCGCAGACGACGGCGACAAGGACAAGCGAACCCACCATGAAGCTGCTGTATTGCTCGTACGACGCCGCGCTGGCGAAACGCAAGACGCCCGCGTTCGCCAAGGCGGCAATGACGCCCCAGAACACGCCGACGAACACGGCGATCCACAACGCCCAGTTGTACCAAACGCAGCGGCGCAACAAGGCGCGGCGGAAGGCAGGTTTCGGAAGCGGCTCGCACTCGACGCGACGCGGGCGGTCATTGAATTCGGGGGCGAGGCCGCCGACTATCTCATCCACGCGGTCGATCTTCACGAAGGGATGAATGACCAGGCCCTTCGTGTTCGCCTTCGAGTTGTTGTTACCCTTGTTCTGCTCGCCGGCGGCATCGATGCGGCCAAGCGAGATCTCGCAGTAGCCGATGAGACGGCGAATGAACGACTGGCGCACCTCGATGGACTGCACGCGGGCGATGTCGATGCCGCTCGATTCCCGCGCGAGCAAGCCGCGTTCAACTTCGATGCGCGTGCCGCGGCGCCGCGCGCGGAAATTGCCGTACGAGAACATCACGGTAAGAAGGCCGAGCACCCACACGAGAACCGTGGACCCGATCACGATCGGGAATGCGAGCTTGGCTATTGCTACCGCAGCCTCATCTTGCACGAGCAGGACAAGCGCCAGCGTGATGACGAAGGTGAGCCCCACCGTAAGCGCCACGCCGATGGGGGTGTCATGCGAGATGGTCGTCAGGAGCAGCTCGTGGTTCGTCAGGCCGTATTCGTGGGAAACCGGCTCTTCACCGAACGCCGCCGCGCCACCGTAGACGCCGCGCCAATCGCCGACGACGCCCATGGTCGTGTCGAGTGCATTGGACGGCATCGCTGCAGGTGCTGCAGCAGGTGCCTGCGTTCCACAACCGCCGCAGAACTTTCCCATGTTCTCCTTGCCGCATTGGGGGCACGTCCACGAGGCGGCGGCAACAGCAGCTGCGCTGACAGGCGCAACTGGAGCTTGGGCGCGCTCTCTCGCCACGCGCTCGGCCTCTGCCCGCACGCCCGCTTCCGAACCCGTGTCGGCATGGGCAAGGTACTCGACAGCACCTTCCGCGCCTGCCGCCACGGCGGCCTTGCGCATGAACAGCTCGGCGCGCATGCGCTCAGCGGTCTCGAGCCGCAGGTAAGGCACGCGTACGCCCTTGTTCGACGCGCCGCCTGCCGAATCGATGACGACCGTGCACACGCCGAAGATGCGCTGGATGATCGACGCACGATGATTCACCGACTGCACGCGTGCGTACGGCACGTGAACACGGCGCTTCGTGATGATGCCGGAATAGAAGCTGAACTCGCGCTCGTCGAACACGTACGACATGTTCTTCCACCCCAGCCAATACAGCAAGACGAACAAGCCGACCAGCACGGCCAGCCCCAACACTGCAAGGCCGATGACAAGGAGCGGGCTGGCGTTGATGTCGCCGTTTTTGAGGGCTATGAAAAGTTCGGCCCATCCTTTTGCGCCGTTGAGCAGCGTGATGAACACCGCCACGAACACCGCGACGACGGGCGCCACGTACACGTAGCTCTTATGCACCTTGTAGTGTCGGCCCGTCTCGAACGTGCCAACGAAGGGATTCTGCTGCTCCATGGCTTACACGTCCTCGCGAGCTAGGCGGGCCAGCTCGGCGGCGCGGTCGCGCAGCTGCTCGGCGGTGTCGAACTCGAGGCCGGGAATAACATGCTCTTTCGCGGCCGTGGCCACGGTGACGCTGGCGAGCTTGAACGCGCGCAGGATGGGCCCTTGGCGCGTGTCGGTGTTCTGCACGCGGATGAACGGGATCGTGTAGCGCTTGCGCCACACGATGCCCTTCGCGATGTCGAGATAATCTTCCGACACCTCGTAACGCCAGCGCGCGTAGCGAATCGGTGGCA
>CADAKR010000078.1 GCA_902788545.1 uncultured Coriobacteriaceae bacterium | reverse complement strand
TGATGTTTTGAAACCATAAGGAGTCTTGGTTATGCTGTTCGGCAATATTGCGCATATCCCCTTCAAGCATGCCCCAGCGGTATATGTTGAGCGAGAAGATGTTCCCACGCGCGCTTTCGCCGAGGTAGCGCATGACGCAGTCGATCCAACGCCCCGTCTTGCTCACGCGCGCACGGCAAAGCGCAGCGCCGAATTCGCGCGACTCGTCTGCGGCACGCCACATCGTCGCATGCGATTTCTGGTCAAGCTCGTCCATGGGCTCGATTCTGTAGTCGCCGAAATCTTGGCGCCTGAGCCCACATGCTTCGTAGAATTCGTCGTTTACCAGGATGCTCTCCGAAACCCCATCCTTCACGACGAAGAACATCGTTCCGCCGATGGCATGATTGAAAACATACGATGAAGCAGGATCGAAGCTCGTGAGCTCATCAAGCCGGGAATCCTTCCTTGAGCGCTTGATGCTGCTTTCGTCAGTGTTGTTCGATGCGATATAGCTTTCGAAATCTTCGAGGGGCATCGGCCTTGAGAAATGGAAGCCCTGCATGAGGTGGCAGCCCATGTTCTTGAGCAACTCGGCTTGCTCGAGCGTTTCCACGCCTTCGACGATGATGGGAGTCTCGAGTCCTTGAAGCATGCGGATGACCGAGTTCAGAACAACACCGCCCCTGTCCTTGTTTTCGGGAGAGCGCATGAACCCCATATCGAGCTTTACCACGTCAACAGGCACGTCTTTAAGCATGCTGAGGGACGAAAGCCCGCTTCCGAAGTCGTCCATCTCGACGAGCATGTTGTTCTTGCGCATGCTCTCGATGATGCTGTAGAGCCTGTCCGCCTCCTCGACGAAGGCGCTCTCGGTGATTTCGAGCCGAAGGCTTCCATCGGGTAGATCGTATCGCTTCTGCAGTTCGATGAAGTGCTCCATGAGCCCGTCTTCGAACATCTCGCTGCGTGATACGTTCACTGAAATGGGAATGGGTTTCCCGTCAGACACGCTGCGCCAGCGACCTGCATTGCGGCAAGCCTCTTCCCACACAAACAAGTCAAGGTCGTGGATTTTGCCACAATTCTCGAGGACGGGAATAAACTCGCCGGGGCTAATCCAGCCGAGTTCAGGGTGGTTCCATCGGGCCAGCGCCTCGGCGCCGACCACTTCCCCGAACGTGTAATCGATCTGAGGCTGATACCAAACCTCGATCTGCCCGCTTTCGATTGCGTGGTCGATAGTTTGCTCGATGGCGATGCGCCTGTTGTCGCGTTCGAGGTCTTCCTCCGTGAACATGAGAACGGCGCTTCGCGGTTCTTGGCGCGCGTTCCTGTGGGCAATCGAGGCATAGTCCATGGCGCGGCTGTGGTTGCCCATATGGAAATCGCTCTCGGTCAGGTAGTACATGCCCGCAATGAGCGAAAGATGCGCATTCAGGCCAATGGCACGCAGCCCCTTATCGAACCTCTCGACTACCTGCTGGAACTGCTCCTGAGCTTGTTCGTAATCAAGGCCCCTCGTCACAAACACGAAGCGATCCGCGCCCAGACGGGCAAGCGGGTCGTCATGCACGAGGACCTCGCGTAGCGAGTCCGCTACGCACTTCAAGACCGCATTTCCCTTCGCGTACCCGAACTTCGGATTGATCGATCGGAAGTTCCGTATGTCCATGAACCATATTGCGGTCAAGTCTGGACGTTCCGGCGCAAAATCGCGCGTGAAGGCGATGGAAAACGCAGGCATGTTGAGGGCACCTGAGGAACTGTCGATGCCGGGAGGTGGGCCATCATAGCCGGGAGGCGGTCCACCATGACCGGCAGGAGGTCCGCCAGCAGGGCCATTTTTCGGAATATCGTTATCTCTTCTGGTATTTCCATCGTCCATAACGGAAAGGCTCCTTGAAAGGTGCTGTCCAATATATGGCAATTATAGCGTTCGACAGGAGGAATGACCGCATTATTGGATGTTTAACAATCGTCGAAACGCACGAGAGGCAGCCCTAAAGAGAGGGCTCCTTATGCCACGCGATAACGCGCCTCGAACTCATCGATGGGCATCGGCTTCGCGAAATAATACCCCTGGAACAGGCGACAACCCATGTTGACGAGCATATCGAGCTGGTCTGCGGTTTCCACGCCTTCTGTGATGGAGGGAATGCCAAGCTGGCCGGAAAGGTTGATGATGGTTTGCAGAATCGTTTCCGCCTTCGACTGGTCCTTCGTCTTGTAAAGGAACATCATGTCGATCTTCAGGACGTCGACGGGAATGTCCTTCAGCATGTTAAGCGAAGAGTATCCGCTGCCGAAATCGTCCATCTCGACGAGGAAACCGTCTTCACGAAGACCCTCGATGATGCGCAAGCGGTTCTCGATGTCGGTCATCATGGCGGTCTCGGTGATTTCCAAGCGCAGCTTGCCCGGGTCGATGCCGTACTTGTTCACAAGCCTGCGAATCGTACCGTTCACGTCGATGAAATAGAAGTCCTTCGGGGAGATGTTCACCGACAAGAACATGTCGATGCCCCGGTCTTTCCAATCGCGCAGGATCTGGCATGCGCATTCCCACATGAATGAATCGAGCTGCGCGATCATGCCGTTGTTTTCGAACACGGGGATGAACCGTGCCGGAGACAAGAATCCCTCATCGGGGTGGATCCAGCGCACAAGGACCTCGGCTCCCTCGACCTTGCCGGCTACATTGACCATTGGCTGGAGGTAGGGCTTTATCTGGCCCGCAGCCATTGCGCGATCGAGCTGTTGCGAGATCTTTTGGTTCCAGATGAGGTCTTGGCGCATGCCCTCGTCGTACGTCGCAACATGGGTGTTGAGATCGTTCTTGATGGACGTGATTGCCATGAACGCGCGATCGAACATGACCGAGACGTCTATGTCGCGGTCGGTGACCTCGTAAACTCCCATATGCACCACGATGGGGTAATTGGCCACGCGCTCTCCGTAGGGCTGCTCGGTGAGCAGGATCTCCATCTCCTCTTCCGAGAAATCCTCGACTGGTGCGAGAAGGCCGAATTTGTCTCCGGTCAAACGTCCGTACACGGTTCCTGGCAGGCAATGCTCCCGCAGCTCGTCGGCGACGACGCGCAACACCTGATCGCCGAATTCCTTGTCGAAGATGTCGTTGACGATCTTGAAATCCTTGATGTCAATGCCAACGACCTTGTAATCGACGTCATTATTCTTGTCCAACACTTCCCTGATGCGCTCGTATAGGTGGTGCTGGTTGTACAAGCCGGTTAGCGTGTCATGAGTGGCCATGTAGTTCTCGTGCGCAAGTTTCTCCTGTTCCACGGTGATGTCTCGGACACTGAGGCAAGCACCTACCCTGCGCTTGCGGTCATCGTAGACCTGCTGCGACGAGATATCGAGATAGCGCTCTTTGTTACCGTAGGCGAATTTTGCCCGCTTTTTCCAATCTTCGGTGAAGCGTCCGCCCCAGCCGCCGATGGACCTGCCGATCAAATCACCAACATCGTCGGGCAATTCCTCATCTTCCTCAACACCGATAAGGTCTCGAGCATAGCTGTTGCAGTAAATGCACTTCACGTTGACATCGAAGAAGAACACTGCGGCGTTCATGTCCTCGACTATGCGCGCAAGCATGCGATCAAGAAGGCGCATGGGGCGGTAGTAAAGCACAAGATAATACACCAACAGGCCGTAGACGCCGAAGCTGATCATCGAGCGGTCGATCGGCGCGCCCGAGAAGATGTAATACGTCTCCCAGATGCAGCAAACGAGCATGCACAGCAACAAGACCAGGTACCGCTCAATGTAGAGGCGCGATGCCGTGAACGTCTTGTAAGCAACGATGCCGAGCGCCACGAAGAAGATTCCATAGGCAATGATGCGATGGACCACCTGGCCCGTTAAAGGAACGAGCGCATAATAGGCAGCACCGTCGACCAGAGTTTGAACCGTGGTGAACGCATGCCCGGTAAGCGGATTGAGGAGCAGCTGCACTATGTCGATCGCAATGATCGCATTTGCGATGATTCGCCATTTCGTGCCTATGTAGGGAACCGAGCAATACAAGCACGAGAACCTGAGTACGACGATCACCGACCAGTCGATTCCCACGTAATACAAGTAACAGCCAATCTGCGATAGAAGCCACTGATCGGTTGAGATGAGGATGAGGTTGCCGACAATGGGAGGCAACAGCGCAATGAGCAGGAGCGCTACATCGTTTGCCATCGCGCGATTCGAGCGCTTCGCAAAGAAGGCGCACAAGTAATGCCACAACGAGCAAGCCCAAGAATATTGTCGCCTGCAGCCTTATGTTCCCACTCCTTAACCGCTTGAACGAATTATAACAAAATGTCCCATTTCGCAATGCTTCTATGGGACATTTGTCCCACTTTGCGCTAATAGCTAATTGATGCGATCGAGTAGCGCCTGGGCCATGTCGCCCTTCGCCATGAGCGGGAGCTTTTCGCTGGAATCACTTGACACCAACATGACCTCGTTTTCCTCGGTTCCGAACGCTTTCCCATCACCTACGTAGTTGGCGACGATGTAATCCGCCTTCTTGGATTCGAGTTTCTTCCTCGCGTTCGCCTCGACGTCGTCTGTCTCCGCCGCGAAGCCCACGACGACCTGACCTGTGCGCTTGCGCGATGCCATGGTCGCGAGGATGTCCGGGTTCTCGACAAGCGCGATGGTTTTCAGGGACTCGTCGTCGGTTCCCTTCTTGAGCTTGCGGCTCGCAGGCTCGGCGGGCCTGAAATCGCTCACGGCCGCCGTGAACACCGCGATGTCGCTTTCGTCAAACCTCGCATCAACCGCCTCGAACATCTCGCACGCCGTCTTCACGCGTAGCGTTTCAACGCCTTCCGGGTCTTCAAGGGCGACAGGACCGGTGACAAGCGTCACGTGCGCGCCGCGATCGCGGGCGGCTTCTGCTAGGGCGAAACCGGTTTTGCCCGACGAGGGATTCGAAATGAAGCGCACCGCGTCGATCGGCTCGACTGTGGGACCGGCCGTGATGAGAACGCGCTTGCCCACGAGGTCGCGCTTGACGGCGAGCATGTCCAAGACGGCCTTGACGATGACCTCGGGGTCGGCGAGCCTTCCCTTTCCCATATCGCCGCAGGCGAGATAACCGCTGTCGGCATCGACAAACGCCACTCCCCTTTCGCGCAACGTCGCCATGTTTTGCTGGGTGGCTACGTTCTGGTACATGTTCACGTTCATGGCGGGCGCGATGACGATGGGAGCCGTCGTGGCAAGCGCCGTGGTCGTCAAAAGGTCGTCGGCAATTCCGTTCGCCAGTTTCGCGATGACGTTAGCCGTGCACGGCGCGATGAGGAACAAGTCGGCTTCTTTTGAAAGCGAGATGTGATGGATGGGATCCCCGGGACGGTCGTCGAACAACCCGACTGCGACCGGCTCGCGCGTGAGTGCGCGGAACAATGTCGGATTGATGAAATGGGTGGCGCTTTCGGTCATCACGACCTTCGCACGCAGGCCGGCTTTCTGGAACCCGCGGATTATCTCGCACGTCTTATAGATGGCCACGCATCCTGTAACGCCCACAAGCACGGTTTTCATTTCGCACCTCCCACTGACCTTTCGGAAAGGCTGTCGAGCACTTGTTGCAAATCATGCGGCAAAGAGTCCTCGAAATGCAAGGTCTCCCCGCTGATCGGATGATCGAACGTAAGGTTGAACGAATGGAGGAACTGCCGGGTAAGGCCAAGGTTCGCCGATTCGTGCCGTGGACGGTGCGCGGTGTAGAAGGGATCGCCAACAAGCGGATGCTTGGCATATTCCATGTGGACGCGAATCTGGTGCGTTCTGCCGGTGAACAGCTTGCAGTCGACGAGCGTGTAGCCGTTGTCGCGGGGGCCGGCCTCGAAGCGGTCCAGGACCGTGAACGTCGTGATGGCCTCGCGGGCGCTCTCGCAATCGCGGATCGCCATGCGCGTGCGATCCTTCGGATGCCGGGCGATGGGCGCGTCGATCATGCCAGTGTCATGCGCGATGACGCCGTGGACGAGCGCAAGGTAGCGGCGCTCGACGACATGATCCTGGATCGCCGCCATGAGCGCCTCGCCCGCGACATTGGTTTTAGCCGCCATCATAAGGCCCGTCGTGTCCATGTCGAGCCGGTGGACGATGCCGAGACGGTCCTTCTCGCCTTGCACGTCGCAGAGGTTTTCCGCCCCGCAGTGGTATATGAGCGCATTCACGAGCGTGCCGTCGCTATGGTCGTCAGACGGATGGCACACGAGCCCCGCCTGTTTGGACAATACGATGATGTCATCGTCCTCGTAGCGTATGTCGAGCGG
>CADAKR010000077.1 GCA_902788545.1 uncultured Coriobacteriaceae bacterium | reverse complement strand
CGTCCAGATTTCGGGAACGGGGTAGGCGGGGTTGCCCTCCGCCTCGGCGCCGGCCGCCAGCTCGGGGATGTCCTCTTGGCGGATCTCGGGGATGATCTCGGGAATGCCCATCGATTCAGACAGCTCGCGTATTTTCGCGATGAACTTGCAGGCCAAGTCGTGGTCGGTTGCGCCGCCCAAGCCGATGACCTCGGCAAGTTCGGCCAGGCGGCCTTCGGCTGCCTCGCCGAATTCCTCCATCACGACCGGCAGGAGCACCGCGTTGGCTAGGCCGTGCTGCACGTGGTAGCGCCCGCCGATGCCGTGCGCCAGCGCGTGCACGTAGCCCACCATGTTGTTCGTGAACGCGATGCCTGCGTAATACGAGGCCATGAGCATGTCTTCGCGCAGCTTTGCGTCGGTGCCGTCGTCGTAGGAGGCTTTCAGGGTCTTGAAGATGATCTCGACCGCGCGCCTCGCGTATTCGCGCGCCTCACGCGAGCCGTAACGGTTGGTGTACGCCTCGACTGCGTGCGTGAGCGCGTCCATGCCCGTGTAGGCCGTCATCGCAGGTGACAGGCCCACCAGCAGGTTGGGGTCGAGCACGGCCGCATCGGGGATCAGCGAGATGTCGCTCACGGCGTATTTGCGCTGGCGTTGCGGGTCGGTGACCACGGCCGCCGCCGTCACTTCGGATCCCGTGCCCGCTGTCGTGGGAACGGCCACGAGGTACGGCAGCGTGGCGTGCACCTTCATGGTGCCGACGAGGTCGAGCGCCCGCGCTTTGGGACGCACCGCCAGCGCGCCGGCTACCTTCGCGCAATCCATGACCGAGCCACCGCCGATGGCCACGATGCCCTCGCATCCGTGGCTGCGGTAGAATGCGGCGGCCATTTCCACGCACTCGATGTCGGGGTCGGGTTTCACGTCGGAAAACACCGCCGCCGTGATGCCATGCGCCAGCAGGTCCTGCGAGAAGGACGGCACCACGCCGCGGCGCACGAACCCCTCGGTGGTCACGACCATCACGCAGCGGATGTCTTGGTCGCGCAAGAGTTTCGGGATGTCGTAGAGCACGCCCGGTCCCACGAGCAATTCGGGTAACATGCGCAACTGCACTTTCTGGGCTTGAGCGCCTGCCGCTTGACGAATCCTGGTCAAAGCCTCGAACATAGTTGCCCCTTCCGCTCGTATTCAGCGTTTGCGCACATGATACTGCATGCGGGTTCCCGGGGACAGGAGGAAAGGAACCATTTGGGGATACTCCCCTTTTGGTTCAAATGGGCAATGTCTTTCCTGTCTCCGATATAAGCCAAAAGGAGCCAAAAGGGGAGTATCCCCAAATGGTTCCTTTCCTCCGAAATCCGCGATTTGGGCCAAAAGAACCAAAAGGGGAGTATCCCCAATTGGTTCCAAATGGTTCCTTTCCTCCTGTCCCCGGGAACCCGCATGACCTTCCCGCTGTCATATTTTGAGGCGCTTTCAAAAAAAGTACCGTATCCTTGTGACCAAAGCCCTTCGAAAGGGTAGTTGATGGATAGAGGCTCGTCGGTAGGAGGTGGAACATGGAAGACGTGGCGATCGTCGAGCTGTATTGGCAAAGGCAGGAACGCGCCATTGCGGAGACGAAAACGAAGTACGACGCGTACTGCAACGCGATTGCGTGGCGCATCTTGAACGACGCGCTCGACGCCGAGGAATGCGTGAACGACACGTATCTCGGCGCATGGAACGCCATGCCCCCTCATCGCCCGACGAGCCTCCGTACGTTCCTGGGCAAGATCACGCGGAACCTGTCGCTGAAGCGGTGGCGTGCCCGCTCGGCCGCGAAACGCGGTGCGGGTGAGGTGGCGCTTTCGCTCGACGAGCTGGAGGAATGCGTTCCTACAGCCGACAGCGCGCAGGAATACCTGGAGGCGGCCGAGCTCGCGCGCATGCTCGACACGTTCCTGGGCGGTCTTTCGGCCGATGACCGTCGCATGTTCGTGTGCCGCTACTGGTACTTCGATTCCGTGGCAGAGATCTCCGAGCGTTTCGGCTTCTCGCTGAGCAAGGTGAAGATGTCGCTGAAGCGCACCAGGGACAAACTGGCTAACTACCTGGAACAGGAGGGTGTAAACCTATGAGCGACAAGGCTGAGAAACTGCAAGAGGCCATCGGCCTGATCAAAGACGAGTACGTGGAAGAGGCGCATGCCGGCGAGGCTGTCGGCGAGGCGAGCGGCACGGTGGCTGAGCCCATCGGCGTTGCGGCTGCCGTTTCCGAGGCGAAGCTCGAGGCCGCGCCCGAGGCCGTGCCCGGAGCAAAACCCGAAGCGAAACCCGAAGCCGCACCTGCGAAAGTGGTGAAGATGCCAGCGCAGCGCAAGCGTCGGGCGGGCGTGCCCCTTGCGATCGCGGCGTGCCTGGTCATCGTGCTGGGCGCCGGCGCATTGGCGTTCACGAACATGTCGAAGCCGACTGCCGACGAGGCGGCGCGCTCGGACGATTCCGCGAAAACCGAGAGCGCGTACCTGATGGCCGAGTCGGCAACCGAAGCAGCAGGTGAGGGGGCAACCACCTGCGACGAGCCGGCACCTGGAAACCTCGTTCCCGGCACGGTACGCCCCGGGCAACGTGAAGGCGAGGCGTTCGTGCTGACCGCCGGCGTGTGGAACGACAACGACAATTGGGCGTTTTTCACCAACCTCGTGAATTCGGGCACGATCGGCTTCCCCGTGTACGGGCTCGACCCGACCAACCGCGTGAAGGTCTCCGTCGTCGACGAGGCGGGTGCTGCCGTGCGCAATCAGGACGTCACGCTGCTCGATGCCGCCGGCAACGAGCTGTGGCGCAGCACGACCGACAAAGATGGCGCAGCTTACCTGTTCTACCGCGGCGGCGACATGCCGGCATCCGTTTCGGCTGCGGGCGTCACGCAGGACCTCGCGGTCTTTACGCCCACCGATGCCCGCGGGCAGCAAGATGATGTCGTCATAGACGATCCCGTCGGGCGGATAGAAGACGTGACGTTGACCGTTGGCGCCGGACACGCGCCTGCGAAAACCGGCGGGTTGCAGGTCATGTTCATCGTCGACACAACCGGGTCGATGTCCGATGAGATCGCATACCTGCAGAAGGACTTCGCCGCCATCGCAGCCGACGCCGGCAACGACGGCATCGAGTACTCGGTCAACTTCTATCGCGACGAAGGCGACGAATACGTCACCAAGTGCAACGGTTTCACAAGCGACGTTGCCGCGGTGCAGGCGGCGCTGAACAAGGAATACGCCGATGGCGGCGGTGACACGCCCGAGGCGGTGGCCCAGATCCTGACCGAGACCATCACCAACAACGGCGCCTGGCGCGACGATTGCAACAAGCTGGCCTTCCTCATCTTCGACGCGCCGCCCCATGACGGCACCGACGCCGCAATCGACGCGGCGGTCCGTAGCGCAGCCGAGCGCGGCATCCGCCTCGTCCCCGTCGTGGCCTCGAACGCCGACCGTGGGACCGAGCTGTTCGGCCGCGCGCTGGCCATCATGACCGACGCCACCTACGTGTTCCTCACCGACGATTCGGGCGTGGGCGAATCGCACCTCGAGCCCATCATCGGCGACTACACCGTCGAGTTGCTGCACGACGTGATCGTCGGCATCATCAACGACAACCGCTAGACAGCAGCGGCTAGGTAGCAGGCACGCAAGTCCGGATTTGCGCCATTCAGGCGAGAAAATGGCGCAAATTCCGGGTTGTGTGCCCGCTTCGCGCGAAGGCGAAAAACCCGACCTGCGGTTTTACGCTACAATCCTTCGAGAAAACGAGGCCGGCACCCACACAACCCCGAATCTGAACCATTTCCGCAGGGGATGTGGTTCAAAATCAAGGTTGTGTGGGCGCATGGCTAGAGAAACCGTGTCAAAAGGACCGCCTGTGGAATTCCTCATCGTCTGCCCGCTCGCATTCATCGCGGGCTTCGTCGATTCCATCGCGGGCGGCGGCGGGCTCATCTCGTTGCCGGCGTTCATCTTTGCAGGTTTGCCCGTGCATCAGGCTATCGGCACGAACAAGCTGGCCTCGACCATGGGCACGACCATCGCCACGATCCGCTATGCCATCAGCGGGTACATGGTGCGGGAATTTGTTATCGTGGGCGTGGCCTGCGGGCTTTTCGGCTCGTGGGGCGGCAGCAACCTGGCGCTTTTGGCCAGCGACACGGTGCTCAAGGCCATCATGCTGGTGGCGTTGCCGTTCATTGCGTTCTTCGTGCTGAAGACGAAGGATTTGGATGCGTTTTCGAAAGACCCCTTGCCGAAGGGGAAGGCGATGGCCATCACGGCTGTTATCGCACTGGTCGTGGGCGTCTATGACGGCTTTTACGGCCCGGGCACGGGAACGTTTCTCATGATGCTGCTGCCGGCTTTGGCCCACCAAGACGTGCGGACGGCGGCCGGCACGACGAAGGCCATCAACCTGTCCACGAACGTCGCCGCGCTTGTCGTGTTCCTCGTGAACGGGGCCGTGCTTCTGCCGTTGGGATTGGCGGCCGGCGCGTTCAACATCGTGGGAAACTACATCGGCGCGGGCAAGTTCACGAAAGCAGGCGCCTCGATCGTGCGCCCCATCATGCTCGTCGTGCTCGTCCTGTTCGCCGCCAAGCTCATCTTCGACCTGTTCATGTAGCTGCGACTGGGTTTTCGGGGACTGAAAGAACCAATTGGGGATACTCCCCTTTTGGTTCTTTTGACTCCTGAGAACCTGCTTGTTTTGCGCTTGAACCAAAAGGAGCCAAAAGGGGAGTATCCCCAATTGGCTCCTGGGTATTCCGGGACAGGAGAGAAAACCCGCCGATGCGAACAGGGCCGGATGGAGGATGCATCCGGCCCTGGTGGTGGAGGGGAGTGCGGGTGGCCTTGGAGGTGTCGCCCACGGGTTCGGAAGGCTGACGCCGCTACGCGCTGGCGCTCTTGCCGCTGCGGGGATCGCCGCTCATGCCGCTCGGCGCTGCGCCGGAGGAGCCCATGCCGCCCCGGCCGCCCATGCCGCCTTGGCCGCCCATCATCGACTCGGTGATCTGGGTGACTTGCTCGCCGTTCACGGTGACCGTGCCGCCGTTCAGCTCGCCCTTGGTCACGAAGTCGAAGGCGAACTGGGCGTTGATCTTCACGGTGCCGCCGTTGATGACGAGGCTGCCGTTCGAGTCGAGCGCGTCGGTGTCGCCCTGCGCCATGTTGACGGTGATGTCGCCGCCGTTGATCTCGAGCGCGGTGTTGTAGACGTTCGACTTGACGGAGGCGTTGATGCCGTCGTCGGTTGCGTCGATGCCGATGACGCCGTTGTTGATCTGGATGTAGCTGCCCTCGATGCCCTCTTCGGCCTCGATGGTGAAGGTGCCGCCGTTGATCTTCACGAACGCGTCGCCCTCGATGCCGTCGCTCGCGGTCTTCAGGTTGAAGGTGCCGTCGGCGATGTAGACGTAGCCCTTCGACTGGTCTTCGTCGTTCACGCTGTGGATGCCGTCGGTTTCGGCGTTGATGGTGAACGTGCCGTTGGCGATGGCGACCGAGTCATTGCCCTTGATGCCGTGGCCGGCGGCTGTGATTTCGTAGGTGCCGCCCGTGACCTTCACGTCGTCGTTGCCGGCGATGCCGTTGTCAGACGAGCTGATGACGAGCGTGCCCTTGCCGTTCAGGACCAGGTCATCCTTCGAGAAGATGGCTGCGTCGGCCTTCTCGTCGGCGCTGTATGCGAACGCGTTCTTCACGGTCAGCGTGTTGGTGGTGCCCGAAGCCGTGGTGACGAACACCTTGTCGGACGACGCCACGTAGATGGCAGGCGCGCTGTCGTTCGTGACCGTCAGGCCGTTCAGCACGAGCTGCACCTTCGCGGTGTCGTCGGCGTTCACGACGATGGTGGAGTTTTCAGCCGTGCCGCTGAGCACGTACACGCCCTCTTCGGTGATGGTGACGTCTTCGCCGCTCTTCACCGTGATTTCCTTGGCGCTGGTCAGGTCGGCTTCCTGCTGCAAGTCGCGGTCGGTGAACTCGTCCATCGTCTCGGGGACGTTCTGGCCATCCGTGACGGGGGCGAGGTTCTCGGTGCTCGACTGGGAGCTTTCCATCGACGCGCTCATGGACATGGGGGCGCTGGCGGAAGCGCTCGCGGCGCTCGAGGACGTGGTGGCTGCGCTTGCGCAACCGGTAAACGCGCCAGCCGCGAGGGCGGCGCTGATAAGAATCGACATCCAAATGCGTTTCATGGTGGTTCCTTTCCTTTCGACCATGGCAAGCATGATACGGACGCAACCTGAATTGCTCCTGAAAGTCCTGCATTGATAGAATGCGCATGGAAAAAATCGGACACTCCGCTTCGAGCAAGATGTCCGGCTCGAAGCGGAGTGTCCGATT